>CAXYUI010000147.1:0-5151 GCA_964291975.1 uncultured Formivibrio sp.
CCATGTCTTCCGACACACCGGCTTTTTTGAGTTCCTCGGCGGAAAGCTGGCGGTGTGTGGTCGATGCCGGGTGGCAAGCCAGCGACTTCGCATCGCCGATGTTCACCAGGCGCGTGATGAGCTTCGTTGCGACCTGGTAGCCCGGACCAGCGTCGCGGCCGCCCTTCACGCCGAAGATCAACAAACCGGATGCGTTGCCGCCGAAGTACTTATCAACGAGCGGCTTGCTCGGGTGATCCGACAGGCCAGCGTAATTGACCCAGGCTGCTTTCGGGTGCTTCTTGAGGAATTCGGCGACTTTGAGCGCGTTTTCGCAATGTCTATCCATGCGCAGACCCAGCGTTTCCAGTCCTTGCAGGATCAGGAAGGCGTTGAACGGCGAAATGCACGCGCCCATATTGCGCAGCGGCACAGTGCGGGCGCGGCCGATAAAGGCGGCAGCGCCGGGCGCCTCGGTGTAAACCACGCCGTGATAGCTCACTTCCGGCTCATTCAGGCGACGGAAGCGCGCCTTGTGTCCCCCCCACGGGAACTTCCCACTATCCTCGATGATCCCGCCGATGCTGGTGCCGTGGCCGCCCATATACTTGGTCAGCGAATGCACCACGATGTCCGCGCCGTGTTCAAACGGGCGGGTCAGGTAGGGCGACGGCACAGTGTTGTCGACGATCAGCGGAATCCCGCCGGCGTGCGCGACCTTGGCGAAGGCCGCGAAGTCGACCACATTGCCGAGCGGGTTGCCGATGGATTCGCAGTAGATGGCTTTGGTGCGATCGTCGATCAGCGCAGCGGCCGAGGCCGGATCGTTGGCATCAACAAATTTCACGTTGATGCCGTATTGCGGCAGCGTGTGCGCAAACAGGTTGTAAGTGCCGCCGTAGAGCGCGCTGGTGGCGATGATGTTGTCGCCGGCTTCGGCCAGCGTTTGTACTGCGGCGGTGATGGCCGCCATGCCGGAGGCCACTGCGACCGCGCCGATGCCGCCTTCGAGCGCCGCGACGCGCTGCTCCAGTACGTCGGTGGTCGGGTTCATGATGCGCGTGTAGATATTGCCTTTCACCTTCAGATCGAACAGATCCGCGCCATGCTGGGTGTCGTCAAAGGCGTAGCTGGTGGTCTGATAAATCGGCACCGCGACCGCTTTGGTCGTCGGATCGGGCGAATAGCCAGCGTGAATGGCGAGCGTATCGAAGCGCATCGGAAAACCCTCCCTGAAAAGGGGCAATCCTACCCCGAGCGCTTCAGTGCACAAAGTTCAAAATCAAAAGGAGCTTAGACAAGATTGATCTAAGCTCCTGGCCGTACTCAGTTGGTTTTGATCGCAAGCGATTCGGCAAACGCGAGCTGTGTTTCGCCAAAGGCTTTGGTGAAGGCCTCCGGCGAACCCTTGAGTTGCTTGTTCTGGTCAACCCAATCCGCTAAAGCAGGGAGTCCCTTTTTATCAATCAGAGATTCGGTGGCTTGAATTGCGACCTGCAGAACGGTGGTCGCGCCGTATTTCTTAATGGCCTTGTTCCAGTCGTCTTGGGTCAGCAATTCGGACAATGCTGGCGCCCCCTTTTCTGACTTTGCCTGCGCCCGTTGCGTCAGTAAATCAGCTCTTGATTTGTGTCCGAGCTTTTCGAGCAACTGTTCGGACATCCATTCGCGTAGACCCGAATACAGCCAGTAGGTCTTGTTCATATTGCCGGCGCGCGTTTGCAAATAGCGACCCATGGCAATCTGGCCGAGCACGCGACTACGTTTTTCGGCTGAATTCAGCCGGCTGATATCAACAAAAGCAAGACTATCAGACCAACTCCAGCCCCCACTTCTGCCTGCGCGTTTCTGTGCATCCTCATCAGATAAGCCAAGCTCTTCGGCATACTGAGTCGCCATATCTTCCTTGTTTTCACTCAGAAGAATCCGCATCGTAATTCCCAGTTTTCGGCCTAGTTTGTTTTCCAGAAAGGATTGGGCGATCTGGTAATTACTCTCCATTTCCGCCGCGATGGCGTCCTGGCCGTTGGCAACGACTTCGAGCCCGCCCGATTTTGCCAATTCGGCACTCACCCAAACCTCCACGTCACGGTAAAACGGCTCTGGCGCAACTGCGAAATTCTGGGTAAAGCAGGTCGTCTCAGAGGTAAAAGAACCGGAAAGACAGCGGTAATAGCCAATCAACGCATCGAATAGCTTGCGCCCTTTTTGCTCGTAGAGATAAGCCATCATCAGGTCGGCCATGGCGTAATTGCGACCTTTGTATTGGTCGGTCAGATCGCGCCAATCGCTGTAACTGCTGTTGGCAATTTCAGATAGCACCTTTGGGCTTGGATAGTTTTCCGCACTGCGTAATTGATTGACAAGATCCAGCTTCCATTTATCAAAACTTTGCGAACCCATTTTCTGTGCAACCAGAGCGCCGACAAAGTCGGCCATCCCTTCGTGAATCCAGTTCGGCTGACGATTACTGTCTTCAGATAATTCGTTTTGCAGGAAATGCGTCAATTCATGTGAAACGAGTTTATTCACATTTTTAAGCTGACTGGCGCGCATCAGTTTGACCGTAATCTGGCGCTTACCGGCATTGGCCGTGCCAGAGGTTGATCGCACGGCTTTGTCCAGCTGATCTCCGCGCAAACCACCCTCCCAGCGCTTGTTGCGATAGCACTCCAGATCCGGGCAGATGTCGATCCGTGCGCTTTTTTGCAGTTCAACGCCCAGCTCCTGCCTGAGGATGGCGTTATAGCTTTCCAGCGACTTTTGCACCGCCGCCGCGAGCTTTTCGTCCGTGCCCGGTTCTGCGCGTACTTCGAGGACTTCGGCTTGCGCAACGCCGGCCAGCATCAGCAATCCAAGGGCAATCTTTTTCATCATCCCAAACCTCTTATTGAAAGAATTTTGTCAGATACTGCCTGAAATACGTGAGCGTTGAAATCAAGATGGTTCCCCGGCCTTTGACCTCAGTTAAAGCCCTGTTGCGGCCATGCCACTAAGCTCGCCGCAACAAGATGGAGAACCACGATGCTGCCCCAACTGGTCTGCCCCGCCGGCAGCCTGCCCGCACTGAAAGCCGCTGTCGATCACGGCGCAGATGCCGTGTATGTCGGCTTCAAGAACGCCACCAATGCGCGCAATTTTGCCGGCCTGAACTTTACCGATGCCCAGCTTAGCGAGGGCATCCGCTACGCGCAGTCGCGCGGGAAGGAAGTGCTGGTCGCGATCAATACCTTCGCGCAGGCTGGCCGTGTGGCTGAATGGCGCGCCAGCGTCGATCGCGCCGCGGATCTGGGCGTGGATGCGGTCATCATGGCTGACATGGGTCTCCTCGCTTACGCGCACCAGACCCATCCGCAGCTCAAATTGCATTTGTCGGTGCAAGGCTCGGCGACCAATTTCGAAGCGATCAATCTGGCGCACGAAGCCTTTGGCGTGCGCCGCGCCGTGCTGCCGCGCGTGCTGACGCTGCCGCAGGTCGAGTACGTGATCAAAAACACGCCGGTCGAGATCGAAACTTTCGGTTTTGGCAGCCTGTGCGTGATGGCCGAAGGCCGCTGCATCCTGTCCTCGTATGCGACCGGGCAATCACCGAACACGCACGGCGTCTGCTCGCCGGCGGCGTTTGTGCGCTGGGATAACCAAGGCAAAACGATGAATGCGCGGCTGAACGGCATCCTGATCGACCGCTTCGACGAGGGCGAACCAGCCGGTTATCCGACGCTGTGCAAGGGACGTTTTGCGGTGCAGGGCGAAACCTATTACGCGCTCGAAGAGCCCGTCAGCCTGAACGTGCTCTCGGTTCTGCCCGAACTGATCCGCATTGGCGTAAAAGCCATCAAAGTCGAAGGCCGCCAGCGCAGCCCGGCCTATGTGGCTGAAGTGACCAAAACCCTGCGCGCCGCGCTCGATGCCGCCGCCAACCCGGATTACGCCGTCGCGCCGCAGTGGTCGGGCGCGCTCGACAAGGTGTCCGAAGGCCACCAACAGACTTTGGGCGCATATTCCCGCCCTTGGAAATAGGAGCGCCTTATCAGAAAGCTGCGCCTGCGCATTTCGCGTTCCGGCGGTGCTCGGAATCCTCATGTACCGCTTGTACATTCCGGTTCACCGCAGGGGTACTTCCTCCGGTCGCCTGCGCTCCGGCGGCTCGCAAACTGCTTTGGCTCGCTAATCTGCTAAGGCACTCCTTATGTAAAAAATGAGAAAAAAATGAAACTCAGTCTTGGCCCTCTGCTTTACTACTGGCCGCGTCAGCAGACGCTGGATTTCTACGCCGCCGCTGCAAACTGGCCGGTCGACATCATTTACCTTGGCGAGGTGGTCTGCGGGCGCCGACATGAGTTGCGCGATGCCGACTGGCTGGCGCTCGCTGCTGATCTGGCGTCCGCCGGCAAGGAAGTGGTGATTTCCAGCCAGGCCTTGCTGGAATCGTCCAGCGATCTGGCAGGGTTGAAAAAGCTCGCTGAAAAAGGCGGGCGACTGGAAGCCAACGATCTGGGCTCGGTGAAGATCGCGCGCGATCTGGGTATCCCCTTTGTCGCCGGCCCGCATCTGAACATCTACAACGGCCCGACGCTGGACTGGATTGCCGCGCAAGGCGCGGCGCGCTGGCTGCCGCCGCTCGAAGCCAGCCGCGACACGGTGGCCGCGATTCTGGCGGAAAAGACCTGCACGATTGAAACCGAAGTCTTCGCGCACGGCCGCCTGCCGCTGGCGTTTTCAGCGCGCTGCTTCACGGCGCGGCATTTCAATCTGAAAAAAGACAGCTGCGAATTTCGCTGCATCCAGCATCCGGATGGCATGGTCGTGACGACGAAGGAAGGGCAGGATTTTCTGCGCATCAACGGCATCCAGACCCAGTCGGCGGCATGCCATTCGCTGTGGCATGATCTTGACGCGCTCCCTGCCGGCATCGATGTGCTGCGCATCAGCCCGCAGGCTGAAAACACGGCCGAAATCGTTGCTGCGTTTTCCGCAAAAATCGCGGCACAGCCCGTCACTGCCGATTTTGCGCAGTGGAATCCGGAAGGCCTCGTCAACGGCTACTGGCACGCAAAAGCCGGGATCGTCGAAAATGCGTAGGCCGGGTTTTTAGCCCGACATGAACCAAGGAATTGAGATGAATATCCCCGCCCCGCTAGTCAGCCTGCTGCAAAAGCTGCCCGAAGCGCC
>CAXYUI010000148.1:0-5118 GCA_964291975.1 uncultured Formivibrio sp.
GGGGTGACCGAGAATTCCAGGTACTTGCTGTTGTCGCGGGTGTTCCAGGTGTTCACTGCATAGCGTGCTACGGTGGTGTCCTGGCCGTCAACGGCGTGCGTTTTCGCCGCCACAGCTTCCAGATTGCTCAGCGTGACATCGCTGGCGGCAACCAAACCGTCGGTGACCGGAGTGAGTACTGCGCCTGCGGTGAACCAAGTCGCGAACGAATCCATGCCTGCGCCGGCGGCCACGCCTGCGCCGCTGACCGCAACCGAACCCAGCGTCGAACCGGACAAGGTCAGCGTGATGTTGCCGCTGTAATCCTGCACCGCAGCCGGGGTGAAGCGCACATAGATCGTCTTGGTGAACGCGCCATTGCTGTAATCGATGTTCAGCGACGAAGCCCAGTTGGTTTGGTCGGTCGACAGCTCGAAGGCGCTCGACGGGGAATTCACCACCACCGAGCCAGCGGCCGGGGTCAGGTCAAAAGCCGAAACCGTGATGGTTTTGGTCGAAGTGATGCCGACATAGCGATTACCCCAGCTCAGTGCTTCCGGGCTGGCGATCAGCGAAGTCACCGTCACCATATTGCCCTTGAGCACATCCAGGCTCTTCATGCCTTCCACCGCTTTCTTGGCGATCAGATTGGCGAATAGGACTTGCGGGTGGGTGCTGTCGGCCGAAATGTAGAGGTCGGTGGCGGCAGATGCGCCGTAGCTCAGCACGATGTTGGCGGTTTCTGTCGTCAAATCGACCAGTGGCACGTTGTACTTGGTCGCTACCGCCTTCATGGCTTCCGGATAGCTGCCGCGCACATTGGCTTCCGTACCTGCCTTCTTGGCACTCCAGTCATGACGACCATCGGCACGGATCGCACCACCTTCCTGATAGTTGCGCACGATCGGCGTCATCAGGATCGGATTGGCACCCTTGGCGCGCACTTCCGTCACGTATTTTTTCAGGAACTGGTAGTAGGAGTGCTCGGCTTTGTCGACGGCGGTATCGACCGCGTCAGCCGCGCCGGTGCAGGCTTCGCCGTCGGTGCTGCCGTCGCTGCAATAAGCGTAAGTGCCATAGGTGGCATAGTCGCCGCCGTATTTCTGGTCGTTATGGCCGAACTGGATGATCACATAATCGCCAGACTTGATTTCCGGCAGGATGGTCGGCCAGCGTGTGGCTTCGTAGTAGAAGCTGCGCGAGCTGCGGCCGCCCAGCGCCCAGTTCTTCACGGTGACATTGCTGTCGAAGAACTGCTGCATGGCTTCGCCCCAGCCCATTTGCGGGCGGCGATCCGAAGCGTAAACCGTCATGGTCGAATCACCGAGCATGTGCAGAGTGACGCCGCTGGCTGCGGGGGCGCTGGAGCTGCTGACCGACGATGTGGCGCTGCTGTTTGCTGAGCTGCTGACGCTCGAAGTTGCGCTACTGCTGGAGTTATTGGCATTCGAAGCATCGCTCGAATCGCCACCGCCACCGCAGGCTACCAGTACGGCGCTGAACAGCGCGGCACTGAGCCAAGTCGTGATTTTTTTCATGAGACCATCCTTTTGCATGTGTTTTTTAGACACCACCAGCTTGGCTCGCGCCTTTTGCTGACAGATTGGAACCGATGCTAGGTGGCTTGTAAGGGGCGGACTTGATCGAAATTGCGAATGTGACAAAACATGCGGTAAGGCGAGGAAAGTGACTGAAAATACGCGGGATTTTGTCGCTATTTTGCGACAGGAACGTAGAGCTCGTAGCGGCGTTCCAGCTGGCCGGGCAGGTAGGCGGCGTTCTGGAAGCGACGTAAAAATGCGCCATCGGCAAGATGCCATTCGGTTTCGCTGGCGATGCGGCGAGCCAGTTCGGCGCGCGGAGGGGCGTTGAAGCCGCCCTCGATGGTGAACACCGCATAATGTCCGCTCGGCAGGCAACCTTGTTGCAGTCCCTGAATCTGCATACCCAAGGGGTCGGACAGCAGCGCGGCCTGAATTTCGACTTCTTCTTCCCAGACTTCGAGTCCGCCGCGCAGGTGCACCGACCAGCCTTTGCGTCGCTCTCGCGGGATTTCATTTTGCAGGGCGCGGGCGCGCAATTCGTCGAAAGGCTGGATCGCCGCGTCCATCAGGCCGGAGAACGGCAAGAACTGGATCGCCAGCGGCGGCAGAAATTCGATGCGCAGCGGCGCAGGGGGCGGGGGGCCAAGCACGGGTACTTTGGAAGGCGGCACGCCAAATTGCGCCTTGAAAGCGCGACTGAAAGCTTCAGCCGAGTTGTAACCGGTGTCAAAAGCGAGTTCGAGCAAGGAAGGCGCTGCGCCGGCCACAATCTTGCGCCGCGCGAGCTCCAGCCGCAGGCGACGCACGCGAGCCACCGGGGTTTCGCCCGAGTAATCCGCAAAAACGCGTTCGAAGTGATAGCGCGAGATATGCGCGATGTCGGCGAGATCGTCGAGTCGCAGCTCGTCGCCCAGATGTTGGTCGATATGACCGGCCACGAGGCGCAGGCGAGTCAGTTTGCGGGTGAAATTTTCGATGCTCATGGCGGGGGGTCAGACCGGATGCCCGGAATCCGAGGATAGGCTGTTAGCCCTCGGGGGGCAATGGGCGGGCAGGCGCCCGCCCGGCGTTTAGATGCGAACCAGATTATCGCGGTGCACCAGTTCTGGCTCGTCGATATAACCGAGCGCCGCTTCGATCTGGCCGGTGGGCAGGCGCAGGATGCGCCGGGTTTCGTCGGTGCTGTAGTTGATGAGGCCGCGCGCGATTTCGATGCCGGCTTCGTTGACGCAACTAACCACGTCGCCGCGCAGGAATTCGCCTTCAACCGCGACCACGCCAATCGGCAAAAGGCTGGAGCCGTGTTCGACCACCGCGCGCACGGCGCCGGCGTCGAGCACCACCCGGCCGCGCAGACGCAGATGGTCGGCAATCCACTGTTTCTTGGCCGCGAGCGGCGTGGTGTGCGCGGTGAGCTGGGTGCCGATGCGCTCGCCTTGGGCGAGTCGGGTCAGGACATGGTTTTCCCGGCCGCTGGCGATCACAGTGGAAGCGCCGCTGCTGGCTGCGCGCTTGGCGGCCAGAATCTTGGTCAGCATGCCGCCGGTGCCGACATTGCTGCCTGCGCCGCCGGCCATGGCTTCGAGGGCTTCATCGCCGGCTTCGGCTTCTTCCACCAGTTGGGCAGCCGGATCTTTGCGCGGGTCGGCGGTGTAGAGGCCGCGTTGGTCGGTCAGGATAATCAGCGCGTCGCCTTCGATCAGATTGGTGACCAGCGCGCCGAGCGTGTCGTTGTCGCCAAACTTCACTTCAGCCGTCACCACGGTGTCGTTTTCGTTGATGATGGGAATCACGCCCAGGCTGAGCAGCGTCAGCAGCGTCGAGCGCGCATTCAGGTAGCGCGTGCGGTCGGCCAAGTCTTCATGCGTGAGCAAGACCTGCGCGGTTTTCAGACCGTGGTTGCGGAACGCGGTTTCGTAGGCTTGGCACAGCCCCATCTGGCCGACGGCGGCGGCGGCTTGTTTTTCGTGAACGGCGGTGGGTTTTTCTTTCCAGCCCAAGCGCGCCACGCCTTCGGCAATCGCGCCCGATGAAACCAGGACAACTTGTTTGCCGGTGCGCGCCAGTTCGGCGATCTCGGCCGCCCAGCGCGACAGCGCTTGCAGGTCCAGCCCGCGACCTTCGTTGGTGACGAGGCTGGAACCGACTTTAATCACGATGCGATGAGCAGAATGGATAATGCTGTGCGGCATGGCAGAACTCCGGCGAAGGGGGGCTATTATACCGGCCGGGAGGCGTGTCGGGCTGGTTACGAAACGGGAAGTCCGTTACCCTTCGCGCAGTTTTGGCGTGACGGGTTCGACAAGGAGGATGCATGGATACGGGTGAACGCAGTCTGGCGCTGACCGAAGTGCTTGATCTGGCATTGAAAGCCGGTCTTTTGGTGCATCAATCCGGCGGTGATACCGCGCGTACCGGACAGACCATCCGCCGCATGGCGCGTGCACTGGGCGCCGAGCGCGCGGAATCGGCCATTTCCTCCCTGAATATTGGTCTGACCGTGGCGCGTGGCCACGAGAACGAAACCGCTTTTCGCAAAGCGCCGCATATGGGCGCCAATTTCACGCTGCTCTCTTCGGTGGAGCAGGTGGTCGAAGGCGTAGAAAGCGGCCGGGTCGGTGCGGCGGGCGCGCACACCCTGCTCGATGACCTGCATAACCGGCGACACTTTTATCCGCGCTGGCTGATTGCGCTGACCGTCGGGCTGTCGTGCGGCGGCTTTGCGGCGCTGTTTGGCGGCGACACCATGGCGATCATCGACACCACCCTTGGCGCGGCCATCGGGATGGCGCTGCGACTTTGGCTGCACGGCCGACACTACAAACCATTCCTGTTTGCGCTGGCTTCGAGTTTTATCGCGCTACTGATTGCCGGTGCCCTGGCGCAATGGGGGCCGATGGCGAGCGCCACGCCTGAATTTGCGCGAGCCGCTTCGGTCTTGTTCCTGATTCCGGGTGTGCCGCTGATTAATGGCGCGTCGGATCTCTTTAACGCCAATTATCTCAATGGCCTGGTGCGCATCACTATGGGCGTGGTGTTTGTGGTTGGTATCGCGCTTGGCGTCAGCCTGGCTCTGCGCCTGCTCTGAAGGGGATAAACCATGTTCGAACTGAGCTTTGCGCATTTGCAGCCCTGGTTGCTCAAACTTTGGGCTGCGCCGGCCGCTTTGGGTTTTGCCCTGCTCTTTAATGTGCCGCCGCGCTCGCTGATCGCTTGTTGCGTGCTCGCGGTGCTGGGGCACTCGACGCGCTTGGCGGTGACTCAGCTCGGCGGGGATATCGTGCTCGGCACCCTGATCGGCGCGGTGGCGATGGGCTTGGGCGCGGAATGGTGGGCTTCGCGGCATCGGCATATCGGCACGATTTACGCGATCAGCGCCGCGATTCCCATGGTGCCGGGCACCTATATGTACAAGGCAGTGCAAGGTTTGCTGCAACTGAGCAATCTGGGCGCGCAAGCCAATGTAGAGGCGATTCTGGTCGATGCCGGTGTGAACGCCGTCAAAGGGGTGATGATCCTGATGGCCTTGGCGTTTGGCATCGCCGCCCCGGTGCTGCTGTGGCCGCAAAAGAACGACTGAGCGATTTCATCAAGC
>CAXYUI010000149.1:0-5116 GCA_964291975.1 uncultured Formivibrio sp.
AGAGTTGCAGAAATGTGTAGAGCTCTGCTTCACGAGGGCTACGTTTCACCTCAGTGTTTGCAATATCCATAGAACTATTGACATAACTAGTAATTGTATTATCAACACGCTTAGCGGCAGGGTAATTCCCGAGCACATCAAGATTGACGAAAATGCCATCAAACATTGTGCCGATCATGCCGCCAATCTGTGTAATTTCTCCCGCAGCTCGCCCAAGAAAATCTTTTTCAGACTTTTGATTAAGCGAATAACTCAGCAAGAGAATGACGCAGATGATCGGGATGATGACCAGTAAAGTTGAAGTAACGAACAGCTTTTTCTTGATGCTGTCAAAAGCAAAAATATTGAGATTCATGCCAACCTCCGCAAGAAAGGGAAGGAAACACCGAGTGCGACCTCCTTCTTTCTGGCACTGGCACATCATTAGTGCAAGGCACAAAATTTGTTTCTGGTAGCCAGTATCAAGCAGAACCGCCCTTGCCTCCGAACGCACGCCGCTTACATCATGATTTTTAAAGAGAAAAAATAGAATAAAGCTGGCAGAACAAACCTAATCTGGCCAGTGACCATGAGCATGGTACTGAGGCAAAAAAGACGAGGAAGTGCCTCGATGGAAGCGCTGAATAAGTCAGCAAGAAGGTGCAGGAAAAGAAGTCCCGAGCGCAGGCAACCAAAAGAAGCGCTCTTTTCGGTGAACCAGTATGTGGGCATACATGAGGACGCCCCGCAGGATGTGCCCTTGGGGCATTTTGAGCACCGCGCGATGCTGCGCAGTAAATCCCCACGAGACGCCGTGATGCGCCTTCGCAGTACTATTCAGAGCTTCTCTAGATCAAGGCAAATTAATCCGCCAACGATGATGACGCGCATAACGAGGTGCGCTAAATGGCGATGGACTCGCGAACTTGCACCATCACTTGATCCATCAAGTTGGCGACACTACGATCAATGACCAAAATCTGCTTAGAAAGCAGCACGTCAAGCTCTGTACGGGTAAAGGTGCGGCCGTTTTCGCCTAAGCGATTCGTGAAGATATAACGTGTGCCTTGTGGGCTGATCCAAGTAAGACGGAGTCGATGCGCAACACCTTTGTCATCAGTCAAAACAATCCAATCCCCCCGAACAGGCCATTCTGTGGCGGAGACAGTCCGTAGTGGCGCCTCAGGAGCGGGCTCTGGAGCAGCTTGCGAAGCAATAGAGGTCGGTTGTGCCACAAGATTGGAAACGGAAGCCTCTTGCTCCACACTGGATTGCGGAGCCTGAGAGGCTAGTGATGCTGGACGCGCCCCATTACGAATCGCCGCAGCATGACAATGCACCAGCTCAGAGAAAAACTTCTGGCAGGATTCAGACGGCATTCCTGCGGCTTTAACGCCAAGCTCAAGAACTTTGAGCATTTGCGGCAAGAGGTTAACCAGCTTCAGCCGATCTTCCGGCCCCTGTTTGGGCTCAAGACTCCAAAGAAGATCGTCAAACGCTTTAACATTCACCAAAAAACTTGGGGTGTTTTCACCCTCAGAGCCATATGACTTTTGCAAAACTAATTTCCACCAGTTCTGCACAAAATCAGTAATCAAGGGTGGCAAATTACGGTGAAAAAGCCGCGCGCTAATCACAGCCTCGGTTGTAGCCTCTGCCAGCTCGCACAATTCGGCAGCAGCCAGAACCTCCGTCTGCGCCTCCAACTTACTAGCCACAACATCGGCTTCTGCTTGCTGATAACGTTCTAGCTCAGCTAATGCCGTTTCAAACGTTGAGACATCCTCTTCAAAGTTATCAACAACCCAACCAACAAGACTAGAAAGCTTTTCATACCCTGGAGAGCCAATGCTAAAACCGCCATCACTGACCAAGGCAATTTCAGCGAGACGGTCGACCAGTAAACGAGCCGGGTGATTCTTACGCGAGAAAAAACTAGGATCGAGCAGCGCAACCTTGAGCACAGGGATCTGCAAGCGACCAATCAGGCCTTTGATAGCATCTGAAAGTCGAGCATCCTCGAACATGTGATCGAACATCAACGCGACCACATTCAGCGTCATTGCATCAACTTGTGGCAGCTTTTGCGCCCACTGCGTATTGAGCAGCAAAGAAACCAGATTATCTCGCTCAGGATGCATCCCGGAGCCAGATTGCTCGCCTTTGGGCATGCGCTGTTGCAGCTGATTCAGAAAATGCAATTCATTTTGTGAGCGCTCGGCAGCGGCAATCGATTGACCTGTTGCCAGCATCTCAAAGTGTCGCGCCAGTGCTGCAGGAACAGAAACTGAAACCATGTCAGGCTCACCAGCGGCCGAGCCAAGGGTCGATGAGGCTTGCTGGGATGATGCTGCCGAGCCGGAAGCGGGGGCGCGGGCGCCACGTACAACAGGCGCGCCAACCCCCACAGGTTGAATATTGTGCTGAATCAGGAAATCATTCACATGGCGATAGACATCGGACACGCTACTGGCTAATTGATCTTCAAATGCCTTGATGGCCACCAATCGTGCGTCTAAGCCACTTTCCAATTGGCGACAAGCCCCAACCAGTGCTTCACAGATTGTTTCAGGGCTGATCGGACTGCCTGCATCACCAACATCAAAAGGTAAAAGTCGCGCCAGGCGCTGCTCAAGCTGGCGTAAATTATCGCCACCGGTTTGTTTCAGCGAATTAGCAACACGATGCGCAGAAATGCTTTCTTCATACTCATCATTGGCAACCAGCGATAATTCCGTTGGCAGATTGTCAATTTTGTAAAAACCACCTGCACGCTGATCCGCAGGCAGCTCTTCGACGCGGGTGTTGAACGCCTGGATGAACCGTTGCTTAAATTCTTCGGCAATCAGGCTGCGCTTGGTCTGGGTTTCTGCTCGGGCAGAAAAGTACATATCACGCAGATTGCGATCATGGGTTTTTTCCGCCAGTTCAAAGAAGATCTCTTCAAGCCGAGCAAAAAAACCATCGAAGGATTGCATCAGGATTTGCAAAGCCATGTCGCGACAAGCCAGCAACATCGGATCCGCAACCTTGCGAGGTTGGGTGGGCGGTGTGCCCCTGACTGCATTCACATCCATAGGAAGGCTCATGACCAACTCCCGGTGCTCGTCGAACTGGCACGCATTGGCAACCAGTATATTAGGTATCAATTATGCAAAAATCATAACACGATCACCATCCGACCAACGCGCCAGCCCTGCTTTGCGATTGTGACATTTCGTTCATGCATAGGCCCACTGACGGAAACGCAGCGCTGCTATATAATCGCGGGTTTCGCAGAATTCAAAGCGCCTTACCGCATGGAAGCCGAACAGCTCAACCAGATTCAGAACCAACTCGTCGATCTTGGCAAACGTACCGATGAGCTACGCCGCTATCTCGATTATCCCAGCAAGGTCGATCGACTTGAAGAAGTGATCCGACTATCGGAATCACCCGAAATTTGGAACGACTCCAAAAAAGCCCAAGAAATTGGTCGCGAGCGCAAGGCCTTGGAAGACGTGGTTGTGGTGCTCGATCGCATTGGCAACGGGGTCAATGACAGCCTTGAACTTTTTGAGATGGCCAAGACGGAAAGCGATTTCGATACGGTTGCTGTGATCGCCGAAGAAGCAGCTGCCATGGAAGCTGAAATCGCCAAGCTCGAATTCCGCCGCATGTTCAATAACCCGATGGATCCGAACGCCTGCTTTATCGACATTCAGTCAGGCGCAGGTGGCACCGAAGCTCAAGATTGGGCCGGCATGCTGCTGCGCATGTATGTTCGTTATGGCGAACGCAAAGGCTTTGGCGTCGAAGTCATGGAAGAATCCGAAGGCGAAGTCGCCGGGATCACCAGCGCGACGATCAAGCTGACAGGTGACTATGCCTACGGTTTCTTGCGCACCGAAACCGGCGTGCATCGTCTGGTTCGCGTTTCCCCGTTTGACTCGAACGCGCGCCGTCACACCTCATTCTGCTCGGTTTTCGTTTATCCGGAAGTCGACGACAGCATCGAAATCGAAATCAACCCGGCCGATCTGCGCATCGACACCTACCGTGCTTCAGGCGCCGGCGGTCAGCACATTAACAAGACCGATTCGGCCGTGCGGATTACGCACAACCCGTCCGGCATCGTCGTGCAATGCCAGAACGACCGCTCGCAACACAAGAACCGCGACGAAGCCATGAAAATGCTGCGCGCCAAGCTCTATGAAGCCGAACTGCGCCGCCGCATGGAAGCCCAGCAAGCGCTCGAAGCGGGCAAGTCCGACATTGGCTGGGGTCACCAGATTCGTTCTTATGTGTTCGATCAGAGCCGGATCAAGGATCTGCGCACCAGCTATGAGGTCGGCAACCTCAAGGGCGTGATGGATGGCGATCTGGATGGCTTTATCGAGGCCAGCCTCAAACAAGGCGTTTAATTGACCGACCTTCCGGTCATTCAAAATTGTGAATGACCGGTATTCAATAATTTAACCTGCGGGCGCGCGCCGCCCAATTGCATGGAAAGCATCATGAGCGACAAGCAAGCTACTCCGGAAGTCATCGCACAAGACGAAAACCAGCTCATCGCCGAGCGCCGCGCCAAACTGAAAGCCATTCGCGAGCAAGGCATTGCCTTCCCGAACGACTTCCGTCCAGGCAATCAGGCCGCCAACCTGCACGCGCATTACGATGAAACCGACGGCGAAACGCTGGTAGCGCAAACGATCGAAGTTTCGGTCGCCGGCCGGATGATGCTCAAGCGCATCATGGGCAAGGCAAGCTTTGCCACCGTGCAAGATGGTTCCGGCCAGATCCAGTTCTACATCAGCCGCGAAGCGGTCGGCGAAGAAGTCTACGCGGCCTTTAAGCACTGGGACCTCGGTGACATTCTGGGCGCCAAGGGCGTGCTGATGAAGACCAAGACCGGCGAACTGACGATTCAGGTCACCGAGCTACGCCTTCTGACCAAATCGCTGCGCCCACTGCCGGACAAGCATCACGGCATGGCCGATCAGGAAATGAAGTACCGCCAGCGCTACCTTGATCTGATCACCAACCCGCAAAGCCGCGATACTTTCATCAAGCGCTCGAAGATCATCCGCAAGGTGCGCGACATCATGGTTGGCGAAGGCTACCTCGAAGTCGAAACCCCGATGATGCACCCGATTCC
>CAXYUI010000150.1:0-5112 GCA_964291975.1 uncultured Formivibrio sp.
GCCAGATCCGCGCGCGGCGCGTCCCTCGCCGGCAGGCTCGCGCGCCGCACTGGGAGCGGGGAGAAGACTGTCGGCGGTAGCGGTACCGCTGGCCGCAACAGGCCGCCGGCCACGCTGGCCGCGGGTGCCGGCTTCGTGGAAGTCGGGATGAGCCAGGGTGACAAAGTCCCCGAGCTGCCCGCCGGCTTTAAAATGATCGCCGAAAACGACGCCTGCCCGCTGGCCGCCATTGCCAACGAAGAAAAAGGCTTTTACGCCGTTCAGTTCCACCCGGAAGTTACGCACACCCTCAAGGGTCGCGACATGCTGAACCGCTTTGTGCTGGACATCTGCCAGTGCAACCCGTCGTGGACCATGCCCAACTACATCGATCAGGCAGTGGCCAAGATCCGCGAACAAGTCGGTTCTGACGAAGTGATTCTGGGTCTGTCGGGTGGCGTGGATTCTTCGGTGGCCGCTGCGCTGATCCACCGCGCGATTGGCGATCAGCTGACTTGCGTGTTTGTCGATAACGGCTTGCTGCGCCTGAACGAAGGCGAGCAGGTGATGAACATCTTCAACAAGCACCTTGGTGTGAAGGTGATTCACGTCAACGCCACTGCCCAGTTCATGGGTCATCTGGCCGGTGTGACCGATCCGGAAGCCAAGCGCAAGATCATTGGCCGCGAATTCGTTGAAGTCTTCCAGGTCGAATCGGCCAAGTTGCCGAGCGCCAAATGGCTGGCGCAAGGCACGATCTACCCGGATGTGATCGAATCGGCTGGTGCCAAGACCGGCAAAGCCCACACCATCAAGAGCCACCACAATGTGGGCGGCTTGCCCGATACGCTCAAGCTCAGCTTGCTCGAACCGCTGCGCGAACTCTTTAAAGATGAAGTGCGCGAACTGGGCGTGGCGCTCGGTCTGCCTCACGAAATGGTCTATCGTCATCCGTTCCCGGGGCCGGGTCTTGGCGTGCGCGTGCTGGGTGAAGTCAAGCAAGAGTATTGCGATCTGCTGCGTCGCGCTGATGCGATCTTTATCGACGAGCTGCGTGCTTTCGATTGGTACGACAAGACCAGCCAGGCTTTTGCGGTGTTCCTTCCGGTGAAGTCGATGGGCGTGATGGGCGATGGCCGCACCTACGAATATGTCGTCGCGCTGCGCGCCGTGTGCACCTCGGACTTTATGACCGCCAAGTGGGCAGAACTGCCGTACGAGCTGCTGGGCAAGGTGTCCAATCGCATCATTAACGAAGTGCGTGGCATCAACCGGGTGGTCTACGACGTATCAGGCAAGCCGCCGGCAACGATTGAATGGGAGTGATCCCGAGTTCCACAGCCGCCTTCGGGCGGCTTTTTTTATCGGTCTAGGATGGTTTTGTTGCAGCAATTCAATCGATTTATGTCATACTTACGGCTCGTTTTTTTATTGTAAAAAAACTGAAAGGTTTGGATATGGCGACGCTGATGCAATTTCGATGCGGACACGAAGTCAGCATTCCTGAGGTGGGCGATGTTGTGGGTGAGTTTGTTGAAGCTGCCCGCGATTTTGATTGCCCGCTTTGTCAGCAGGAGTGGTTGCATTCCAGGGCGTTCGATACCTCCATCTTCGTTAATATGCAGCGTTTGTCGCCGGGTCTGGTGGCCTATGTGGTTGAAGTCCCCGATGTGGCGGGCGATCTGCGTGACATCCTGAAAATGGCTGGCTATGTGTTGAGCCGGGCTTCTCATGATGAGTTGACCATGAGTAATGACGGCGATGCGGGCAAGGTGTGGCGCAAGGAATATTGGTTTGCTGATGATACCCCGCCGCAACATGCCGTCGCGCTGCTGACCTTGCTTAAGCAGGAAATTGCTTGGCTGGCCACTTATTTGCCACAAGGTGGAAAGGCCGTGCACTACTGGGATTTCCCTGCCTGAATGCGCAGTTTCCCCTTCAATTTCATCTGCTTCTTGCCTGCCCCGATCTTTCCGGCGTAGAATTGCCGGCTTTTCCAGTTTCTCATTTACTTTCCCCCACCGGGGTAGGGACAAAAAAATGGTTGTGATTCGTCTTGCTCGCGGCGGTGCTAAAGACCGTCCGTTCTACAACATCGTTGTAACCGATTCCCGTAGCCGTCGTGATGGCCGCTTTATTGAGCGCGTGGGTTTCTACAATCCGCAAGCAGCTGAAGGTCAAGAAGCTGTTCGCTTTGCAATGGATCGCATTGCGTACTGGACCGGCGTTGGTGCTCAGCCGTCCGATTCCGTTGCTCGTCTGCTGAAGGGCTATCAGCCCGTCGCTGCAGCCTGAGTCGCGTGACTAGTAAAGCTGTAACGGCCTCGCTGTCGACGGCCTTTCCTACCGTTCCTGAGGATCTGGTGGTGATGGGTTATGTCAGCGGGGCTTTTGGTATTCATGGCTGGATCAATCTGGTCGCCGATACCGAGCATCCTGACAGTCTCTTTGAGTACGACGTCTGGTGGATTGGCCGTAATGGCCGCTGGCAAGCTTATCGCTTTGCCAATGGCGCGATTCACACCAAGAAATTGGCCGCCAAGCTTGATGGTGTAGATGATCGCGATGCGGCATTTGCGCTCAAAGGCTGTGAGATTGCGATTCCCCGCAGTCTCATGCCGCAAGCCGGCGCTGACGAATATTACTGGTCTGATCTTGAAGGCTTGTCTGTGGTGAACACGCAGGGCGAAAAGCTCGGCGTGGTTCATAAGCTCTTTGAAACAGGCGCCAATGATGTGATGGTGGTGCGTGACGGTGAAGTTGAGCGTTTGCTGCCTTTTGTTGGTGCGGTGGTGCTCAAGGTCGATCTGGCGGCGCGCCTGATCTCGGTTGACTGGGGTCTGGACTACTGATGACCTTGCATGTGGATGTGGTGACGCTGTTCCCCGAAATGTTTGGGGCGGTCACTCAACATGGCATCACCAGTCGAGCGGTGGAATTGGGTCTGTTTGACTTGCAGACTTGGAATCCGCGCGATTACACAGTCGATAACTATCGTCGTGTCGACGATCGCCCCTTTGGTGGCGGTCCCGGCATGTTGATGATTCCTGAGCCGCTTGAGGCTGCCATTGCGGCAGCCAAAGATCGGCAGCGCAGCGCCGGGGCTGAGTCTTATGCGGTGTATCTTTCGCCGCAAGGTGCGCCACTGACTCATGAAAAAGTCATGGAGCTGGTGGCCAAGCCGGGGCTGGTTCTGCTTTGTGGGCGCTATGAAGGCGTCGACGAGCGGGTGTTGCAGCGTCAGATTGATGAAGAAATTTCGATCGGCGATTACGTGCTCTCTGGCGGAGAATTGCCAGCGATGGTGTTGATCGACGCGATGGTGCGGCAGTTGCCCGGCGCGTTGAATACCTCGGCGAGTGCGGTCGAAGATTCGTTTGTGGATGGGTTGCTCGATTGCCCGCATTACACCCGTCCCGAAGAATATCAGGGCATGAAAGTGCCGGATGTCTTGATGTCCGGCAATCATGCGCTGATCAGGCGCTGGCGTCTGAAAGAAGCTCTGGGCCGCACTTGGTTGCGTCGCCCCGATCTCTTGAAAGATCGTCAGCTTACAAAAGAGGAAGCTCGTCTTCTGGCCGAATATCAGGCAGAGCATGGTCAATAAGGCCACTCGCACGGGATCGCAAGACCCGGCAGAAGGAACAAGTTTCACAGTTGGAGCAATAAAATGAATCTGATTCAACAACTTGAGCAAGAAGAAATCGCTCGCCTGAACAAGACCATCCCTGAATTTGCACCGGGCGACACCGTCGTTGTGCAAGTAAAGGTGAAGGAAGGCAACCGTGAACGTCTGCAGGCTTACGAAGGCGTGGTCATTGCCAAGCGCAATGCCGGTCTGAACAGCTCCTTCATCGTTCGCAAGATTTCCGCCGGTACCGGCGTTGAGCGTACTTTCCAGACCTACTCCCCGCTGGTGGCTTCGGTTGAAGTCAAGCGTCGCGGTGATGTGCGTCGTGCCAAGCTGTACTACCTCCGTGATCGTTCGGGCAAGTCCGCACGTATCAAGGAAAAGCTGCCGGCTCGCAAGCAAGCTACTGCTGCTTAATCGGTCGCACTTTGAAAAACGCAGCCTGCGGGCTGCGTTTTTTTATGGGCGGATGGATTTACAATGGCGACATGGAAAAAATCGGCATTTTCGGCGGGACTTTCGATCCGGTGCACCACGGGCATCTGCGGCTGGCGCGTGCGCTGCGCGATACCTTGGCGCTGGAATCAGTACGCCTGATTCCGACCGGCTTGCCGCCGCATCGCGATGCGCCGCCGGTCACGCCGCAACAGCGTTTTGATCTGGTGCAACTGGCACTGGTGGGTGAAACAGGTCTGCTGGCGGATGATCGAGAAGTGCGGCGGGATGGTTATTGCTACACGGTCGATACACTGGCTGAGATCCAGTCCGAACATCCGCAAGCTTTGCTGGTCTGGCTGATTGGTGGCGATTCTTTCTGCAATTTCACGCATTGGCGGCGCTGGCGCGAATTGCTGGGAGCTGGCCATCTGGTGCTGGCGGCTCGGCCTGGCTTTGATTTTTCGGCGCTAGTGCCTGATTTGGCAAAAGAATTTGCCGCTCGTGCAGTTCCGGCTTCGCCAGAAGCGCTGGGAAAAGGTAGAATCAGCGTTTTGCCCACACCGCTGATGCCGGTGTCGTCCACGCAGATTCGCCAAAAATTGGCGCGCGGCGAGGATGTGGCTGATCTGACGCCAGTGGCCGCCGAATTGCAGCGGCTGGGGCTTTACCGTTAACGGATACCGAATGAACGAAATGACTGAAAAGATGCGCGACATTGCTGTTGCCGCACTCGAAGATGTGAAAGCCAAAAATATTCTGGCCCTCGATACCACCCAACTTTCCGACCAATTTGAATGCATGATTGTCGCCACCGGCGATTCCAATCGTCAGGTGCGTGCACTCGCCAACAATGTGCGCGAAGAGCTGAAAACCAAGGGCTATGAAATTATTGGCACCGAAGGCGAAGAGTACGGCGAATGGGTGTTGGTCGATGCGGGCGATCTGATCGTCCACGTCATGCTGCCGCCGGTGCGCGATTACTACGACATCGAACAGCTCTGGGGTGGCCAGAAGCCAGTATTTAGCCCGATCGGCAAGCCGTGGAGCGCCGTGGATTCGGCTGA
>CAXYUI010000151.1:0-5112 GCA_964291975.1 uncultured Formivibrio sp.
CGCCAAAAATGATCGGCGGAACCGCGCCACCGACAAACAGACCCCAGTCCCAGAAACCACGCCACTTCGGGTTGTCGATCTTGCTGCGATAGTCGAAACCGATCGGGCGGAAGAAAAGCGCCCACAGCACGGCCATCATCGCAAAATAGAAACCCGAGAAGGCGGTCGCATAAACAAAGGGCCAGGCTGCGAAAATCGCGCCGCCCGCCGTGATGAACCAGACCTGGTTGCCGTCCCAGTGCGGGGCGATGGTGTTAATCGCCACGCGGCGTTCGGTGTCGTTCTTGCCCACAAAGGGCAGGAGCGCGCCCACGCCCATATCGTGACCGTCCATGATGGCAAAACCGATCAGCAAGGCGCCAACCAGCAGCCACCAGATGAATTTGAGAACTTCGTAATCCATGATCAGGCTCCTTGCTTTTCAAGGTCATACTTGCCGGTGCCGAGCGAGCTCGGGCCCAGACGCGCGTATTTGAACATCAGGTACATTTCCGCGATCAAAAAGCCGGTGTAGAGCACGATGAACCCGACCAGCGAGATCATGACGTTTTCATAGGTCAGCGAAGAAGCCGACAGGTGCGTGGGCAACATGCCAAACACGGTCCACGGCTGGCGACCATATTCCGCCACAAGCCAGCCAAATTCGCAGGCCAGCCACGGCGCAGGGATCGAATACAGCGCCAGTTTCAGCAACCAGCGTTTTTCCGCGACGCGATCTTTCCACACCGCCCACAAGGCCAGGCTAAACAGCAAAATCATAAAGAAGCCCAAACCCACCATCGCGCGGAAAGACCAATACATCGGCGCGACATTGGGAATGGTGTCCCAAGCGGCCTGGTCCATCATTTCCGGCGTCGCGGCGCGCACATCAGCCACATATTTCTTCAGCAAGAGGCCAAAGCCCAGGTCGGGTTGCAGCTGGTCGAACTCGGCGCGCAAAGCGGGGTTTTTCGGATCGGCGCGCAGCGCTTCGAGTGCGATCACGGCTTTTTGGCCGTTTTCGATACGCACGCGATTGGCGGCGACGATTTCCTTCGCGCCCGGCACTTCCTTGTCGTTGGAACGGGTAATGATCCAACCCGCGATTGCCGGCAGCTTGATTTCCAGATGATTCTTGCGCGCTTCCTGATCTGGCAGGGCAAAAAGAGAAAGCGAAGCCGGCGCGGGTTCGGTTTCCCACATGGCTTCCATCGCTGCGAGCTTGGCCGGTTGGGTCTTGCCGACTTCATAACCGGATTCGTCGCCCATCACCACCACCGCCAGCGAAGCGACCACGCCAAAGATCGCGGCGATACGGAAAGAGCGCAGCGCAAAGCCGGTGTCCCGACCCTTGAGCAGATACCAAGCCGAAATGCCCATCACGAAAATCGCGCCAGTGCAGTAGCCCGCCGCCAGCACATGCACAAATTTGGCTTGCGCGGTCGGGCTGAAAACCACCGCCCAGAAATCGACCAGTTCCATGCGCATGGTTTCATGATTGAAGGCGGCGCCCAGCGGATCTTGCATCCAGGCGTTCGCGATCAGGATCAACAGAGCCGAAAGGTTGGAGCCGAGCGCGGTCAGGAAAGTCGCTAGCAAGTGGCCTTTTTTCGACAGTCGATTCCAGCCAAAGAAGAACAGACCAACAAAAGTGGATTCCAGGAAGAAGGCCAGCAAACCTTCGATCGCCAGCGGCGCGCCAAAAATGTCGCCGACATAGTGCGAGTAATACGCCCAGTTCGTTCCGAACTGGAACTCCATGGTGATGCCGGTGGTCACGCCAAGCGCGAAATTGATGCCAAAGAGCTTGCCCCAGAACTTGGTCATATCGCGATAGACCTCGTTGCCGGTGCGCACATAAATGGCTTCCATGATGACCAGCATCCAGGAAAGCCCGAGCGTCAGGGGTACAAACAAGAAGTGGTACAGCGCCACGACTGCGAATTGCAGCCGTGATAGATCCACCAACGATTCGCTGATCATGGTTCCTCCGGGTTCAGTGTTGTATATGCGAATCCGGCGGCAAGGCTGCGAGCGTCAGGTACGACAAGCGACCCGATTTACGATGAAATCGAGCGTGTATCTGTGGCGTCCGCGACCTGGCTGACGGCAATGCCGGATTCAGCATAGGCTTTACGGTTGTTATGACAGTCAGCATGAGGCTGGCCGTTCTTTTGTGTGCTCGATTCTAACAAAGGCGCGCAGCCCGCCAATTAGAAATTTCCCCATACCCGGCGTGCATATTGCCGAGCCAACACCGCCGTCTTCCTTTGTTGCAGATTTGCAACGTCGTCTTTTTACAGCACAAGCCCCAAACAAAACCCAATAACCCCAAGCTCATTGTAAGAAAGCTTGGCCATCCGTCCGTGCACCGCACCCTTCAAGCCTTTTCAGAGAGCCAACCCGGCGTGCGCTGTGACCGGAATCAACAGCATCAATACAAGTTTGAGTCCGACAAAAAAAGACGCTTTCTTTACCGTCAGCAAAACCACAACCTCTTCGCAAAACACTGACAAAGAAGATGTTTTTTCTTTCCAAAAAGGAAAGAAATTTCAAGAGATTTGGCAGGTTACATTAAGAAACTGCGCCGCCCGCCAGCAAGGATTGTGACTTGTAGTCCGTGACAATAAATTACAGCCTCAAACGCTCGATCGAAGCGTATGCGTCTGCGAATCCCCGCAAACGCGATATATCCCAGGAGTTGTAGAGAATGAGCAAAATGAAAACCCTTCTTGCAGCAGGCTTTGGCTTGGTGGCTGCAAGCAGTTTTGCCGCCGACTATCCGTCGGGCTATTCCAAGTGCGCCGATCAAGGCGGCACGTGTACGGTTAAGAATGCGCCGAACACCGTGGCCTACGGCATCAAAGACAAGTGGGTCTACAAGTATGTGGGCACCAGCACCGTGGCGTGTACGACCGAAGCGTTCGGTTCCGACCCGTACCCAGGCGTGAACAAAAAATGTTCATACAACGCCAAAACCCAGATTGGTGGCGGCACGGCAACACCGACGCCAACGCGCGTAGCCGCAACTGCAACACCCACGCCGACCAAAGCCTCGGCAACGCCGACACCCATCACCGCAACGCCGACCAAAGTGTCCATCACGGCGACTCCGACCAAGGTTTCTGTCACCCCAACCCCGACCAAGATCAGCGCCACCCCGACGGCCGTTTCGGGCGTTATGGATGCCGCCACCTTGAATGCCGGGCTGATCCCGGTCGATCCGGTTTATGGCACGCGCACCTATGCGGCACCGGCCACCGACGCCAAAGGCCTGCACAGCCCTTCAAACTACAAGGCCGCGCCGAAGTTGCCGACTTGGCAATTCGCCACCGTCGATCCGACTGGCGGCAAGCTCACGTTCGAGCGTGAAACCGCGCCGATGGATGGCTGGCACAGCTGGTCGCGCCAGGGCAAAGTCTTGGTCACTGGCGGATCGTCTGCCGCCAGCAACCGGATTTACACCGTCTTTAACAAAGAGCAATTGCTTGCCGCGATTCGCTCTGCCGGCAATGAACCGAAGATCATCCGCGTGGTTGGCCACATCGACTTCCGCTGGGACAACGGGGTATTCAAGGAATACACCAGCTTTGACGACCAGAAAAAAGGCGGCTCGCTGCAAATTCCGTCCAACACCACCCTCGTTGGCATCAATGACGCGCAAGGCCGGCCGGCTCGCATCACCGGCACGCAGATCCTGATCGGCATCGAAAAAGCCTTGGCCGCCGGCGGCGACGCCGAAGCTGACTTCAAGAGCTGGGGCGCGCAACGCAAGGAGCAGGAATCGTTCCCGACCTGGACGCGCAATGTGATTCTGCGCAATCTGGCCATCGATACCCCGTGGGATGTGAACCCGGAAGACTCGGGCAACGCCTACATGGATGGCATCGCCATTTCGCGTGCGGCGCATGTCTGGATCGACCACATCACGGTTTCCGATGGCGACACGCCTGATTCGCTGGCCTCGGACACGCGCCATGATGGCGCGCTCGATGTGGTGCGCGGCTCGGATTATGTGACGGTGACCCAATCGGTCTTTAGCAAGCATCACAAGACCAGCCTGATCGGCAACAGCGATTCGGGGCGAGCTTGGAGCGATGGCGGCCGCCTGCATGTCACCCTGTCGAACAACTGGTGGAATTACGCGGGTACTCGCCTGCCGCTGGCGCGCCATGGCCAAGTGCACATGTACAACAACGTGGTCACCGGTAGCACCACCACCAGCGATGCCGATCTGAAGTTCGAAGCGGGTCTGGATGTGCGCTACAACGCCAACGTGCTGGTGCAGAACATGTTCTATGAGTTCACCGGACTCAAGGACAGCGAAGCCTGCGGCAAGGTCATCAAGGGCAAGAGCGGGATTGCGTTTGCCGCCAGCGGCCTGCGCTTTGTCTCGGACAAGGGCAGCGCTCCCAATGCCGTGATCGACATTAACCTGTCGAGCTGCGGCGGCGTGGGCTCGGCCAATATCTTCACTCCGCCTTACAGCTACGCGCTGAAAACAGCGGATGCCGCACGTGACGCCGTCAAGGCCAACGCAGGCGCAGGCAAGTTGAAGTAAGCGTGCTCACCTTGCGGTGACGGGGCTGACCTCCGCCACCGTAAGGAGGATCGCTTTGAGCACAATGGTCAGCGATCCATGTAGTAAATCGGGGTCAGTCAGCTTTCCACACCCTGAGACTTCATCCTTTTGCATTTAACGCCGGCTTCGGCCGGCGTCTTTTTTGGAACCCCACCCAAAAAAACACAAATAATTTCCAATTAAAACCGCATTTTATTTAAATAAGACAAATAGAATATTTTAATAAAGCTGCAAAAATAAATAATTTTAAAATGGATTATCCAGGTCAAGTTCTTTGACAAACAATCAAGTTATCCGCCAGCCACATCAAAAATGGTTACAGCTTTATTTAAATAAAAAGCGCAAATTAAATACAGAAGACGGGCAAAGATCCGTCCGATGTTATTGCAGTACCTTTTCACACATAGGAGTTGTTATGCATAAGAAATTTTGGCTAAAAGCCATGGTCACCGTCGGCGGCAGTCTGTTTGCCCTTTCTGCACAAGCCGCTGATTATCCGTCCGGTTATTCCAAGTGCGCCGACCAAGGCGGCACTTGCACGGTGAAGAATG
>CAXYUI010000152.1:0-5103 GCA_964291975.1 uncultured Formivibrio sp.
TGTTTGCGCGCCGCGTGCTGATCGACGATCCGGCTGCGCCGCAAGCCATTGCGGCAGGCGAATGGTGGCAATGGGTGCGCGAGCAGGGCGGCAATCTGAGCCGCTATGTCGATGGCACTTTGCTGTTCGGCCCGCCGCTGGTGGGTTTCGGGCTGCAATATGCGCTGCTCAAACACAGCGAATACGGCGCAGCGTTCAGCGCCTTGGCGCTGGGTCTTTTTTACATCTGGCTCGCGCGCATGGTGTACAGCCGCACGCATGCGGCGTTGACCCTGCTGGTGGAGGTCTACCTCGCGCTCGGCGTGGTGTCCGCCACGCTGGCGACCCCCTTGGGGCTGGATGCGCAGTGGACGACGGCGGCTTGGGCGGTGGAAGCGGCCGGGATTTACTGGATCGGTCATCGCCAAGGGCGCGCGCTGGGTCGGGCCTTTGCCTTGCTGCTGCAAGCGGGCGCGATATTGGCCTGGCTGGGGCATCTGCATGCCGGAACCGATGCAATGATTTCCGGGCCCGTGCTGGGCACGCTGCTGATCGGCTTGTCGCTGCTGGCCAACGCCTTGTCGCTGCGCATGGCGCTGAAAGATGAAAAGAACGCCGACTGCTGGGATGCCAACTTGCGGCCCTTTTTCAATACGCTGGGTCTGTGGTTCCTTTACCTGATCGCGCCGATGGTGTTCAAGGCGCAAGGCACGGCCGTGGCTTGGTCGCTGGCCGGACTGCTGACCGTGTTGATCGGCTTGCGCCTGCAAGCGCGTGGCTGGCTGGTCAATTCCCTGATCGTGCAGCTTTTGGCCGGCGCGGTCTTTCTGCTCGATCTGCGTCACGGCGGCGCGAGCGATGCCGCCGGCGTGCTGGCGCTGGCGGGTTCCGGTTGGCGCGGACTGATTCTGGCGAGCCTGATCGGCGGCGCGGCGCTGTTCAGCGTGTTCTTCGCCATCCGCGTGGCGCGGCAAAACCGCGATCCAGCGCTGGAACGGCGTATGGGCTGGCTGATGTTGTTCGGGCTGGGCTTTATCACCCTGGCGGCGCTGTTCGTGTTGCCGTGGGCGACAGTGACTGGCGTGTGGGCGGGCTGCGGATTTATCTTGCTGGTGCTGGCCTTGTGGCTGGCGCTGCTGCCGGCCTTCTGGTTTGCGCTGCTGCTGCAAGTGGTCGCTGGCGTGGCCTATGTGCTGAGCCACTTCACGCGCTTGATGCACGAACCGGTCGACGTCGTCGCGCCGGCTTTTGCCCATAGCCAATTCTGGACGCCGCTCATGATCGCGCTGGCGGCTTTCTGTGTGGCCTGGCGGCTGGCGGCCTTTGCCCGGCGCGAGCCGCAAGAGCATGGCTTGCAAATCGATGGCGAAAAGCTGGCCTTGCCTGCGCTGATCTGGTCTGGCCTGTGGTGGTCGTTTGCCTGGTGGGGCGAGCTTTCCCGCCTGCTGCCCGCCGTGCAGGAAGGCCACGCCTTCCTGGGCGTCATGGCGCTGACCGCCCTGTTGTGGAACCGCGTCGCCAGCAAGCAGGAATGGGCTGCGCCGGTCTGGCTGGGCAGCGCGATCCTGCCGCTGGCTGCGCTGATTGGACTCGTGGATTACTTCCACGACTGGCATCCCTTCGGCGAATGGGGCTGGCTGGCTTTTGCGCTGACCGCTGCCGCGCATGCGTCTGCACTCGCCAATGCCGGGCTGTTGCGCACCGGCGTCGAGCGGGCGATTCATTTGTTTGGCGCGTGGGTGCTGCTCTTGCTGCTGTCGCTGGAAATGCGTCATCTCTTGTTGATTCTGTCCGAGCCGGGCAGCGCCTGGCGCTGGCTGGGCTGGGTGCTGCCGCTGGTGGCCTGGCTGTTCTGGAGCGCGCGGCGCGATCCGCCCGCGTTCTGGCCGGTCGCCGAGCAAGCGGCGCTGTACCGCTTTGGCGCAACTTTCCCGCTGGCGCTTGCGCTGCTGGGCTGGGTCGGCCTGTCGGCGCTGCAATCGGCCGGCAACGCCGCGCCGCTGCCGTTTATCCCGCTCTTTAATCCGCTGGAAATTGCCCAGGTGCTGGTGCTGTTCGCCGCTTGGCAGTGGTTGAACTGCCTGAGCGAAGCGCAGGAGGAATCGCCGGATCTGGCCAGTTTCGCCCCGCTGCTCAAGCTCGCCATTCCGGCGCTGGCTTTCGTGGTCTACACCATGGCGGTCTTGCGCGCCGACCACCATATCGGCGGCGTGGCCTGGCAGATGGAAAGCCTGTTGCGCTCGATGCCGGTGCAAGCCAGCCTGTCGATTGCCTGGAGCCTGCTGGCGCTGGGCTTGATGATCGCCGGCCATCGCACGGCGCGGCGCGTGGTCTGGATCATTGGCGCTGTGCTGGTGGCGGTGGTGGTGGCCAAGCTCTTCTTGATCGAGCTTTCCAACCGTGGCGGCCTGGAGCGCATCGTGTCCTTTATCAGCGTCGGCGTCTTGCTGCTGGTGGTCGGTTACTTCGCCCCCTTGCCGCCAGCGCAGGAGGAAGACGCATGAAGCGCTGCATGATGCTGATTCTGGCCAGTGCAGCGGCCTTGGCTGAAACGCCTTTTGCTTGGCAGGCACAGGTGGAGGCTGACGCCAGCGCGCCGTATTACCGGCTCACTGTGCCGGTCGAGGCCTATCTCAAAGCCGCGCAGCCGGGCTTGGCCGATTTGCGTGTTTTCAATGCCGAAGGCGCGCCTGTTGCCTTTGCGCGTATTGCGCCTTCCGGCAGCCGGGAAGAGCGGGTGACGCGCACCGCTTTGCGCTGGTTTCCGCTGCGTGAAGCCGCGTCTGGCGCGGACGGCAAGCTCGATGTGACGGTGCGCCAAAGCCGCGACGGCGCGCTGCTTGAAGTGCATGCCCGTTCCGGTCAAACGCCCGATTCGCGCGTGAGCGGGTATTTGCTCGACGCCAGCGCGCTGACGCAGCGCGAAGGTGTGCGCGCGTTGACGCTGGATTGGCAGGGCGAGGCCGAGGGGTTTCAGTTGCTCGATCTTGAAGCCAGCGACAATCTGCAAGACTGGCGCAGCGTGCAGCGCCATGTGCAACTGGCGCGGCTGGATTTCAATGGCGAGCGCATCGAGCGCCGCCGCATTGAACTGGCGGGTTTGTCCGGGCGCTATCTGAAGCTGCGCTGGCGCGATCCCGCCGTAGCGCCCACGCTGACCCATGCCGAAATCGAGCAAAGCAGCGCGCAGTGGCAATCGCCGGCGCTGGCTTGGTCGAGCGCCGTTTTGCCTGTGGATTCCCCGCTCAATCTGCAAGCGGGCGAATTCCATTACCGGCTCGAAAGCGCTGTGCCGGTCAGCCGGATTCGCCTCGATTTGCCGGCTGGCAATGCGCTTTTGCCGCTGCAAATTTTGCAGCCGACCCGCGAGCGGCGGCATTGGCAGAGCGTGGCGCGAGGCGTGGTTTACCGCATCAACAGCAATCAGCGCGAATGGATGCAGGATGAGATCGCCCTGGATGGGCAATGGCTGAAGGAATTCATTGTGCGCGTCGATCCGCGCAGTGGCCGCGCGCTTAAGGCGCCTGCGCTCTACGTCGGCATCGCGCCAGAGCAAGTCGTGTTTCTGGCCGAAGGTGCAGCGCCCTATCGTTTGGCGGTCGGCAACGGCCAGATGCGCAACGCGGCTTTGCCATTGTCGACTTTGGTCCCCGCTTTGGGATCGGCCAACGCGCCGCAGATTGCAAAGGCGCGGCTGGCTTCGGTCACGGTGAGCGCCACGTTCGCCAGCAGCCCGGCCAGCGCAGGGCCGCAAGCGGACTGGAAGAAAGCGGCTTTGTGGGGCGTATTGCTGGCCGGCGTGCTGCTGATGGCCGGCATGGCTTGGCAGTTGTTGCGGCAGATGAAGCAAAAGTAAGCGGCTTAGTGCCACCCAGCCTTGCTTTGCGGGCGAGTATTGCGCCCCGCGAGGGGCGCAAGGCTTATGGTTGCGGTTCTACATGGATCAAGGTTTCACTGCGTCCCACCGCCGTTTCGATGGCCTTCTCGAGCTGATCGCACAAGGCATGGCTTTCGTTAAGCGGTGTATCTCCAGGAAGCAGGAGATTAAATTCTACGTGTCGGTGGGAACCTGATTTGCGGGTGCGCAGACCGGTGTAGCTGCCACGCTGTGGCAAGAGCGCGGTGATCGCTTGCTCGATATCTTCGATTTCTTTGGCAGGCAAGGATGCGTCCATCAAGCCATCGGCAGAGCGGCGTAGCAAGCTCAGGCCGGTGCGCACGATATTGACGGCAACCACAATGGCAATGATCGGATCCAGAATGCTCCATTCCGGAACTAGGATGATGACCAACAAGCCGATGGCAATGCCTGCCGAAGTCCAGACATCGGTGAGCAAGTGATGGGCGTCGGCTTCAAGGACAATGCTGTCGTATTTGCGAGCTTGGCGCAGCAGGGCGAAGGCCATTGCCGCATTCAGGCCCGAAGCGATCAGGGAAATGGCAATGCCCAAGCCTAATTGTTCGGGCACGGCAGGATGCAGCAGGCGTTGTAAGGCGGCCCAGGCGATGGAAATGGCTGCGACCAGAATCAGCGCGCCTTCCAGTCCGCTGGAGAAATACTCAGCTTTGGCATGCCCAAAGGGATGGTTCTTGTCGGCGGGGCGCTCGGCAATGATCAGGACAATCAACGCCACGATCGCTGCGGCCAGATTGACGAACGATTCCATTGCATCCGAGAACAAACTGACCGAGCCACTGATATACCAAGCTGCAAATTTCAAGGTCAATGTGGCGCATGAGGTGACAATCGACCAAACCGCCATTTTTTGCGTGGGAGACATCCAAGTTTCCAGTGGAAAATCGAGGACGGTTTATACCACATTGGGTGAGATTTTAAAATTAAGTCGTTGATTAATAATGATTTAAATATTGATAATCATTATCGGCGCGGCGCATGTGATCTTCAAAAAACTTGATATGCCCGATGCCGGCTACGGCTTTTTCTGGGGAAACGTTTTTTCGTAGCGGCTTATTGCGCAAGGGAAAGCTGAATTTGCCCACAGGGCTATGATCTGCGCCATGCGGGTGAAGCTTAGTTCCGGCAAGGATGTTTCACCCGCATGTCATCTGCGGGTGAAAGGGCGGATTCAATCCAGGCGGTAGGCATCCATCGCCAGCACGCCG
>CAXYUI010000153.1:0-5057 GCA_964291975.1 uncultured Formivibrio sp.
GAGCGCAGCGTTTACAACTGCGCCGCTTTCTTGCTCATCACATCCAATTCACCCAAGGCTTCGGCGATTTGGCTGATATTGGCGGCGGCATCTTGCAAGACTTCCGAAATTTCGCCGGTGGCGCTTTCCTGCTCGCTAATGGCATTCGAAATATCCGCCGACAGGTTCGAGACTTTTTGCATGATCTCGCTGATCCCCGCCACCGAGGAATGCACGCGCTGCGTGTTGTCCTGCAAGTTGCTGACGATGGTGCGGATATTGTTCGACGAATCGACGGTTTTGGTCGCCAGATTTTTCACTTCTTGCGCCACCACCGCAAAGCCCCGACCGGTTTCCCCGGCGCGCGCCGCCTCGATGGCCGCGTTGAGCGAAAGCAGATTGGTCTGTTTGGCGATCTCGGTAATCAGGCTCAGGATCTGGCTGATCTCGGACGACTGGTTGTTCAGCACGGTGATGTTTTCGCCAGCGGCGGCAGTGAGCTGAACGGCATCGCGAATCACGGCAGTCACTTCCTGAATGTGCTGCGAAATATCGCGGATGCTGGTCGCTACGCCTTCCATGGCCGACGAGCCGCCTTGCACGCTTTCATTGATGCGATCGGAATTGCCCGAAACTTCCGCGACGCGGTGTTCCATCGTGCCCAGCGTTTCGCGCAGCGTCTGCTGCAAGAGCGTGCCGTACAGCGTGGCGGAAAGCTGGTTTTTCAGCGCTTCGTAAATCGTGCCATCGCGCGGATTCACGCCGAGCGCGGCCAGGCCAATCTGGGTGTCGTTGAAGTGCAGCGGCACCAGTACATGGGATTGGCGCTCGTTGCGGCAGGCGAGCACCTTGGGCATAAAGTCAGCCGGCGCAAAAACGCCATTATCCAGCCGCACCGGGCCGCGCTCGTTAAACGCAAACAGCATCTTGATCCGTGCCGGAATCGATTTGCGATCCCAGTCCGTATCGCCCTCGTACAGACCCAGATACAGCGAATGAATACCGAGTTTGGGCAGTTCTTGTTGCAGCACTTTCTGGATCGCGTCCGTGCCTTGGGTGGTGACAAGCTTGGCGCCGAGCTGGCTGATGGCGCGCTCGCGCGCGACGGCTTTTTGACCGGCAGCGTCGCGGTCGCGGCCGACGGCTTCGCTGACCATGATGCGCGCCTGCGCCCAGATTTCTTCGGCCTTGAAAATGCGCCCGCGCCGCCACAGCGTGGGCAGCACGGCGCGGCGCAGCGCCGAGAGCACGTTCTGTAGCTGGCGCAGAGGAATTTTTTCAGCGTGGTAGGCCTTGAGCACATCGGGCAAGGCAGCCAGCAGCGCGCCCGGCTGACGCCAGCCCAGCGCCTGATAAAACGCGGTGATGATCTGGTCGGATGTGCGCTCCAGCATGGCTTCAGCCGAAGGCGAGAGCTTCATATTGGCCGCGACGGCTTCTTTCATCTGCCGACGTGCGCTGCTGCGGCTGAAAAAGCCCAGCGAGCGCACCGCGCTCTTGGTCAGCCCGATCAGCCCGTATTTCTGCCCCATCGGCACCATGCCGGAAATCGCCGCATCAACCTGATGCGAGCGGCAGCCGCACGATTCGCGCAGCATCACGCGGCCATCGAGTTCGGTGGTCGGATTCACCCGCTGCCCGCGCGATTGCGCCAGCACGAGTTCCAGCGCCGTAGCGGCTTGCGTGTCGTTGGGCACGGCGATCGAGGTCACCGGCGGCGTCATGGTGCGGGTGTCGTAAACGTCGTTGCAGCCGGTCACCGCCAAATCTTCGGGCACGCGCAGGCCGCGCGCTTGCAAGCCTTCAATGGTGCCGAGCGCGATATTGTCGTTGACGCAGACCACGGCTTGAATGTCCTGGCCGGGCTTGAGGCGGCGCTCGTCCAGAAACACTTTCATCATTTCCGGGCCGCGCGTGCGATCCCAATTGCCAATCGGCGCAACGAGCTGTTCGTTAAAGGGCAGACCGTGCTGGCGCAGCGTGTCCTGATAAGCTTGCCAGCGCTGTTTGGCGGCCGGGTGGTTTTCCGGGCCGCGAATAAAGGCGATCTTGCGCAGACCATGATCGGTGATCAAATGGCCGATCAGCTTGCACATGGCGGTGTAGCTGTTGGCGACCACCGTGGGGTGTGGCGGAATCGGCAGTGTCAGCGAAGCGAGCGGTAGCTTGCCCAAGCCCTTGTAGTAGGCGGCGGAAGCCGGATCAAGATCGGCCGAAGTCCAAGCCACTGCGCCCAGATAGCGCTCGTCGAGCAATTGGTAAATGACGGAAGCGGGGTCTTTGCCCAGATAGCCGCCACAGAAAATCACCAGATCCTGGCTGTCGCGCACGGCGGCGGCTTCGATGCCGGCCAGCATTTCCTGCGCGCTGCCGCCAGAAAGTTCACGGGCTAGAAAAGCAACGGGTTTACTCATGATTTGCGTCTCAGAAACAGAGGTTTGCGCCAAGACCGATGCGCCAACAGTGGGGAAGCGGTGAATCATAACTGATCTCTAATATTGCTGGGGCGTGACTGACAAAAAAACGCCGGTCAAACGACCGGCGTGTAAGGCAAAGGAGTTGTTCAAGGTTTTTGGCGTGAAATTATTGCGCCGCCAGTGCCAGACGCAGTTCTTCCTGCGCGTGCGGGGTGAAGGGATGCAGGTGCGAGAGAAACTGCCGGCTGGCCGCCCCCCAGGAGTAGCGCTCGGCGTGGCGGCGCACTTCGGCGCGGTCGATGTCCAGTGCTGCCAGGCAAGCTTCTTTCAGATCGTCGCGCAGGGCGCCTGGGCCATGCGGACCGATCACGTCGATTGGGCCGGTCACCGGATAAGCCGCCACCGGGCAACCGCAGGCCATGGCTTCGAGCAGTACCAGGCCAAAGGTGTCGGTTTTGCTAGGGAACACAAACACATCGGCGGCGTTGTAAACCTCGGCCAGTTCCTGCTGATTCAAGACACCCAGCCAGTTGATGTCGGCACCGGCGTATTTGGTTTTCAGTTGCGCCGCAGCCGGGCCCTCGCCGCAGGCCCACTTGCCTGCCGGGCAGATCGAGTTCCAGAAAAGCTTCGACATTCTTTTCCACAGCCACGCGGCCCACATACACAAAGATCGGCCGGCGGGTTTGCAGCTTGTCGCGTGAACCCGGATGAAAGAGTTGCAGATCCACGCCGCGCGACCACAGCGCCAAATTCTGGATGCCGCGTTCCTGCAAATCTTCGATCACCACGCGAGTCGGCGCCATCACCGCGCGCGCCGCATTGTGGAAATTCTTGAACCAGTGATACGACCACGCCAGCGGGATGCCAAAGCGCAGCTGCACATATTCGGGAAAGCGCGAGTGATACGCCGTGGTGAACGGCAGCTTTTCGCGCTTGCAGTATTTGCTGGCCGCCAGCCCCAGCGGGCCTTCGGTGGCGATATGGATCGCATCCGGCTGAAAATCGCGCAGCTTTTGCGCCACCTTGTTGTAGGGAAACAGCGACAGGCGGATTTCCGGGTAAGTGGGGCAGGGCAGGGTTTTGAAATCCAGCGGGGTGATGAGCTCAACGGTGTGGCCCATTTTTTGCAGTTCGGCGCGCGTTTGCGTCAGCGTGCGCACCACGCCGTTGACTTGCGGTTCCCAAGCGTCGGTGATGATCGCGATTTTCATGCAGTGACTCCTTCTTCGGGGGAGGTTTCCAGTGGTTCTACAACTTCTTCTTCATCCGACAGCGTCTGCCAGCTGATGATGCGCAGTTCGCCATCGGGCATTTCCACCAGCGCCGTCAGGCTTTCCACCCAATCGCCGTCGTTGCAATACAGCACGCCGTCGATCTCGCGCATTTCGGCTTTGTGGATATGGCCGCAGATCACGCCATCCAACCCGCGCTCGCGCGCGTCCGCCGCCACGGCGGTTTCAAAGCTGGAGACAAAATTCACCGCCGTTTTGACCTTGTGTTTCAAGAATTGCGACAGCGACCAGTAACCCAGCCCCAGCCGGCTACGCAGGCGGTTGAACCAGAAATTGAGCGTCAGCGTAAAGCCGTAGAGCCGATCGCCCACGATGGCCAGCCATTTGGCGCACTGCACCACCCCGTCGAACCGGTCGCCGTGCAGTACCAGAAAGCGGCGGCCATCGGCGGTCTGGTGAATCAGCTCGTCCTCAATGCGGATTTCGCCAAACATCAGCCCGATAAACTGCCGCGCGCCCTCGTCATGGTTGCCCGGCAGATACACGATGCGCGTACCGTGGCGCGCCTTGCGCAGCAGCTTTTGCACCACATCGTTGTGCGTCTGATGCCAGAACCACGAGCGTTTCATCGCCCAGCCGTCGATGATGTCGCCGACCAGATAAAGGTTTTCGCTTTCCGTGTGTTTAAGAAAATCCAGCAGGTAGCGGGCCTGGCAGCCCGGCGTGCCCAGGTGGACATCCGAAATCCAGATCGAACGGAATTTGAGCGTGCTCATGCGCGCCTTCTTGTTGTGAGTCATGTGGGCGATCATGCGCGGCGAGCGTGACTGAAATGTGGCAAGCCGATGACAATTTGATGACGGTTGACGAAGCGCCCCTGCGCCCGCACATTGCATCCATCCCTTAGCTGAAAACTGCGCCATGAGCGAAAAAACCGAACGCCCCGCCTCGCCCTGCATTGGCTACTGCTCCACCGCCGTGGGCGACGACGTTTGTCGCGGCTGCGGGCGCACCTTTGCCGAGATCGCCGACTGGATTTTCATGAACGATGAAGAAAAGGAAAAAGTCTGGCAAAGGCTGGGAGCCGCCGGCCTGTGGCCGCCCAACCCCAAACGCCCGCGCTACTGGCGCCGGGATGGCAAAGCCCGCCCGACTGCTGCTAGAATTGCGCCTCTTCGGGCCTCTAGCTCATGCTTGGTTAGAGCAGCGGACTCATAATCCGTTGGTGCCGAGTTCGACTCTCGGGGGGCCTACCAGTTAAAGCAAGCACTTAGCCCAACCTTCACAGGTTGGGCTTTTTGCTGTCTGGTCCATTTCTGGTCCGCGTTTTCCAGCTTCCGCATCAAATTCGGCGCTGTCGCCGCACCGTTTCAAACCCATCTTCGGTATCATCCTTTCCTAATTCGTAAAAGTACGCGCAACCGTT
>CAXYUI010000154.1:0-5054 GCA_964291975.1 uncultured Formivibrio sp.
TGTTGTGTGTGGCCGCAGTCTGTTTGTGGCGTGCGCGGGTGATGCCTACGAGTGCAATCTGGATGACGGCGCTGGCGGTCGTCGTGCTGATTGATCCGCTCGCGGTGTTGTCGGTCGGATTCTGGTTATCGTTCATGACCGTCGGCGCTTTGTTGTGGGCGGGGCGTCAGCAAAAAAACAGCCTCTGGCGCGGCTGGGCGTTGGCGCAGTGCGCGGCGACGCTGGCTTCCGCACCGATCTTGCTCGTCGTCTTTGGCCAGCTGCCGCTGCTGTCGCCACTGGCCAATGCCGTGGCGATTCCGCTGGTCAGCATGGCGGTGACGCCTCTGGCGCTGGCGGGGCTCGCTTTCACCCCTTTGCTGTGGCTGGCGGAAAAAATCTTTGCCGCGACCGACTGGTTTTTGCGCGGGTGCGAACTTGCGCCGCAAATTGCATTCATTCCTCCGCCCTTGTGGACGCTCGCGCCTGCGCTGGTCGGCGTGCTGCTCTGGCTCTTGCCGCGCGGTTTTCCGGCGAAGTGGCTCGCTCCCATTTTCCTGCTGCCGCTTTTTCTGATTCGCCCTGCGCTTTTGCCGGAAGGCGTCTTTCGCGCGACCGTGCTCGATGTCGGGCAGGGGCTTTCCGTGCTGGTGGAAACGCGCCACAGCGCGACGCTCTTTGATACTGGCGCGCCGCCCAATGGCGAGCGCGTGGGCTTGCCCGCTTTGCGCGTGGTGGGCCGGACTGCGCTCGATACGCTGATTCTGTCGCATAACGACGCCGACCATGCTGGCGATGCGGCGGCGCTCCTGCCGTTGGCGCGCCAGGTACTGCACCAAATTCCGCCCGCTTCGCCGCTTTTGCAGGGCAAAAATGCGCGGCCATGCCGGCAAGGGCAGGCTTGGCAGGTCGATGGCGTTAACTTTGAAATCGTCTGGCCGCCAGCGGGCTTTGTGGGTAAAGACGACAATGCGCAAAGCTGCGTGCTGCGCGTGGACAACGGGCGTTTCAGCGTGCTGATTCCGGCGGATATTTCACGAGCCGAAGAATTGCAACTCTTGCCAGTGCTGGCCAAAGTCGATGTGCTGATCGCGCCGCACCACGGCAGCCGCACTTCGTCGAGTCAGGAGTTGATTGACGCCGTTCAGGCGCGCCACGCGATCATTTCGGCGGGTTATTTCAACCGCTACCGTCACCCGAATCAGGCGGTCGTCGAGCGCTATCTTGGCTCGGGTGCGCAGTTGTGGCGCACCGATCGTGATGGTGCGGTGGAAGTGCTGGCGGGGGACGATTTAATCGTTTCATCCTGGCGAGAAAAGCGGCAGCGCTGGTGGAGCGCGCCGCGCTAGGTCTACCCCAACTTGGCCATCAATCCGGCCAGCATGGCGCGGCCTTCCTGCTTGGTGACTGCTTGATTTTTTTCGCCCGAGAGCCGACCTGAGATGCGAATTTCGTCAGGCGGCAACTCTTTGAGGAAACGGCTGGGTTCGCAAATCTGCCATTCGCCCGCTCGCCGCCGTTTTCCGCAATAAGTGATGGTCAGGCTGCGCTGGGCGCGGGTGATGCCGACATACATCAGGCGGCGTTCTTCCTCGACCTTTTCGCCTTCCATCGATTCGCGGTGCGGCAGGATTTCTTCCTCGCAACCAATCAGGAACACATGCGGGTATTCCAAGCCTTTGGATGCATGCAAGGTGGTGAGCTTGACCGCATCGACCTCATCCTCTTCCCGACCTTCAAGCAGGGTAATCAGGGCGATGGTCTGACTCACTTCGATCAGGCTTTTGCCGTCCTGCTCGCCCTTTTTGCCTATCCATTCCACCAGTTCCAGCACGTTCTTCCACTTGGCCTCGGCCGGGCGCGGCTCGTCTGATTCATACAGCCAGACTTCGAAATCAATCGCAGCCAGCATTTCGCGCAATAGCGGCCCTGCAGCTTCCTTGCTGGCGCGCGCCTGCATGCTGTTGATGAAATCGGCGAATTCGCGCAAAGGGGCGTATTGCTGCGGCTGCACTTGGCCAAAGAATTCGGCTTCGTAGACGGCGGCAAACAAGGAAATCTGCAAGCTGGCCGCACAGGCGCCGAGGCGCTCCAGCGTGGTATTGCCAACGCCGCGTTTGGGGGTAGTGACCGCGCGCACAAAAGCCGGATCGTCGTCTTCGTTGGCGATCAGGCGCAGGTAGGCCAGCACATCCTTGATCTCGGGTTTGTCGAAAAAAGACTGGCCGCCGGAAATCGCATAGGGAATCTTGCTGTTGCGCAGCTGCTGCTCGATGATCCGCGCCTGATGGTTGCCGCGATACAGGATCGCGTAATCGCTGAACTTGGTCTGTGCGTCGAATTTGTGCGCCATCAGCTTCATCGCGACAAGTTCGGCCTCGTGCTCCTCGCCCTTGCACTCGATCACCTGCACCGGATCGCCGATGCCCAGATCGGACCACAGCTTCTTTTCAAAGAGCTTGGGGTTGTTGGCGATGACCGCGTTGGCACATTTGAGAATGCGCGCGACCGAGCGGTAATTCTGTTCGAGCTTGATGACGTGCAGCTTGGGGAAATCGGTCTGCAAGAGCTTGATGTTTTCCATGTTCGCGCCGCGCCAGGCATAGATCGACTGGTCGTCGTCGCCCACGGCGGTGAACATCCCACCCGTGCCGGTGAGCTGTTTCACCAGCTGGTACTGGGTGGTGTTGGTGTCCTGATATTCATCGACCAGCAAATAGCGCAGGCGGCCGCGCCATTTCGACAGCACCACCGGCTCATTGCTGAACAGATCGGCCGGCAGGCGGATCAGATCGTCAAAGTCGACCGCCTGATAGGCAAAAAGCGTGTCCTGATAGGCGCGGTACAGCCGCGCCAGCTGCAATTCACCTTCCGATTGCGCGCGCAGCAGGGCTTGATCGGGCGAGATGCGGTCGTTTTTGAGCAGCGAAATCTGGCTCATGGTCATCCGGATCAGCGCCTTGTCGGTGGTGGCGAGCTGATCGGCAATGATCTTCCAGCAATCGGCAGAATCCAGAATCGAGAATTTGGGCTTGTAACCCAGATGCGCGGCTTCCTCGCGCAGGATTTTCAGACCCAGCGAGTGAAAAGTCGAAACCGTCAGCCCTTTAAGGCGGTCCGAGGGCAGCAAGGTGCTGACCCGCTCGTTCATTTCGCGCGCGGCCTTGTTGGTAAAGGTGATCGCTGCGATATGGCGGGCGTCGTAGCCCGCGTATTCGATCATGTAGGCGATCTTTTGCGTAATCACCCGCGTCTTGCCCGAGCCGGCGCCGGCGAGCACCAGACAAGGCCCGTCGAGGTATTTCACCGCTTCGCGTTGCGGGGGATTGAGCAGATGCAGCATGGGAAGGTCTTGCCGGGGGAGAAAAAGCAGTCGGGATTATACAGGCGAGGCGCGCAATAAGGACTCAGGCGTGAGGACTGAGTGCTCAATGGCATTCAGCCCCGTCCTCAATCCTCAGTGTCTGCGCTTCTTCTGGCATCATACCGGCGTCTATCCGGAGAAATCCCATGCGATATTGGTTTGCCTGTGCCCTGCTGCTGACGGCCATCGCGCGCGCCGAACTCTTTCCTTTTGTGATGTCCGCCGATGATGCCGGCCCCGTTCAGGTGGATATTTCGAGCTGGAATCACAAACCAGCCGGCAAGTTGGGTTTTGTGCGCGCTGAAAACGGCCATCTGTATGCCGGGGCGGAGCGCATTCGTTTTCTGGGGGTGAATGTGGTGTTCGGTGGGGCTTTCCCCGAGCATGGCGAAGCGGATAAAACGGCTGCGCGACTGGCGCGTTTTGGCATCAATGCGGTGCGTTTCCATCATCTGGACACCCGCCCCGCGCCCGATGGCCTACTGCAAAAAGACATGAAAACGCTTGATCCGGCGCAGTTGGATCGTTTTGACTATTTTGTTGCGGCTTTGAAGCGGCATGGCATTTATAGCGATATCAATTTGCATGTCGGGCGCAAATATCCGGGCTTTGCCGATTGGGGCGAAGACACGCCCAAGTACTGGAAAGGCGTCGATCTTTTCTTTCCGGCCATGATCGCCCTGCAAAAAGACTACGCGCGCGATCTGCTGACCCATCGCAACCGCTATACCGGCCTTGTTTATGCCGAAGAGCCGGCAGTGGCGCTGGTGGAAATCAACAATGAAAACGGTCTGATCCGCGAATGGCAAAACGGCAACCTTGATGGCATGGCTGAACCCTATCGCGGCGAGCTCAAGCGCCGCTGGCTGGCTTGGCTGAAAAAACATTATTCCAATACCGCCGCGCTAAAAAGTGGCTGGGGCGTTCGTTCCCGAAGCAAGGGACCGGAGCTTTTGCACGATCGTGTTGCGGCGCGCGGCCAGGATGCCGGTTGGCAGTTGCAAGGCAGCGCACACGCCAAGCTGTTTGAGGAAGAAAGTGGGGCGCTGCGGCTCGATTTGCTCAAATCCGGCACAGAAACCGGCCATGTCCAGGTGTCCCAAGCGCTTCCTCATTTGAAAGCGGAGGAGCCTTACGCTTTGGGGCTGCGCTTGCGTGCCGATCGTCCTATGAAAATCACAGTCGCCTTGACGCAGGCGCGTGCGCCCTGGCAGCGATTGTGGAGTCAGGAGTTGCATGTTTCGACGGATTGGCAAAATTGGCGACCGACTTTTGCGCTCTTGCGCGGCGAAGAAAATGCCCGGTTGACGATTTCTGAACTGGGCAAACAAACCGGTCGGCTATGGCTGGGCGGCATCAGTCTGCGCGCAGGTGGGTTGTTCGGTTTGCAGCTGGAAGAGAGTCTGGAGGCCGGCAATCTGGAACCGCCTTTAAGTACGGAATTTCTCAGCCTGACCCCGCAAGCCCAGCGTGACTGGCTGACTTTCCTGTGGGAAACCGAGGTGGATTACTGGCGCGGCATGCAGGCTTTTCTGCGGGATGAGCTGGGGGTGAAAGCGCCGATCATCGGCACCCAGGCGGGTTACAGTCCGGCGCCCATTCAGGGTTTGCTCGATGTGGTGGATGCGCATGCCTACTGGCAACATCCGCGTTTTCCCGGCAAGCCTTGGGATCCGGAGCACTGGACCATCGCCAATACGCCGATGGCCGG
>CAXYUI010000155.1:0-5050 GCA_964291975.1 uncultured Formivibrio sp.
GCTGAATTGCTTTTTATTTCTACAACGGTATTTTCAAGAGATTTGTTGTTGCAAGGATTTGATTTGGCTCAGCGTCATCAGGGGACGTTTTCATCCCATTTGATCGCTGTGCTGAAGGGCTGGGATGCGTGGGTAAAAAAAGGTGGCCGTACGGGTGATTATAAATTTGTCATGTCATCTCAAACGATTATTGAGACGTGGGATCATGGCGAGCAGTTATATAACAATATAAATCTATACCAGGGGATGCCTCAGCTTCAGAGTGTATTCTCTTCTTCGTTTGGTCAATCTCGCTTGATTAAGAGAGCTGTTCGGGGAAAGACTAAATATGTTTTCAAGCCCCGGGTTCTTGGGAAGAATCTCCCGCATTTGGTGTGGCATGAAGGTGGAGAGAAAGGCTGGTTGTGTTATCGCGGAATTCAAGGTGGATTAAGGTATATGATTGGATTTCGATCCCTTTATTATCGCCTGTATTATCCATTGCTGATTGCTGTCGTAGCGCTGGCGCGGCTTTTCAAGCGCACCTAACGGGCGCTTTGTGGATTTCTCGAATCCACCGCTTTTGCGATAGACGTTGCCGAGCTTTGAATTACAGTAAAGGATCGTCGCGGTGTAATTTTTGCATATCGACGAAATCCTCAGCTTCTCCGCGAGGGTCGATATGCACCATGACAGAAGCAACCCGGAGATTGGCTAATACCCGCTGCCGTGCGCTTTCTCCGATGTCATGCGCGCAGCGTACGTTTAGTTCTGGATCAACTTCGATGTGCACATCAATCACGGCCAAGTCACCCATGCGGCGGGTGCGCAAGTCGTGAACGCCTTCAACTCCCGGTGTCGAGGCCAGTGTTTGGCGAATCGCTGCGACCTCTTCGTCGGAGATCGCGCGGTCGGTCAGGTCGTCGAAGGCGCTTTTGGAGAAATCCCAGCCCATCTTGCCAACCATGCCGCCGACAATGAGTGCGGCCACAGGGTCGAGCAAGGGGTAGCCCATGAGATTGCCGATAATGCCGATGCCGACGACCAATGAGGACAGCGCATCCGAGCGCGCATGCCAAGCGTTGGCGATTAGCATGCTTGAACCGACGCGACGCGCCACGGCTAGCATGTAGCGAAATAGGCTTTCTTTGGCGACGAGCGCGATTCCTGCGACCCACAGCGCGATGGTGCCTACTTGTGGAACCCCGTCTGCCGCGCTGAATTTTTCGATGGCAGATCCAATCATCCACAAACCGACCGCCAGTAATAAGACACCGAGCACCAAAGAGGCTGCGTTTTCAAAACGCGCATGACCATAGTGGTGATCGTCATCTGCGCCAAGTCGGCTGTGGCGGGCGGCCAAGAGTACGACAAAATCGGCGACCAGATCGGATAGGGTGTGGATCCCGTCGGCAATCAAACCAAAAGATCCGGCAAGTAACCCGGCGATGATTTGCGCGGCGGAGAGCAAAATATTGACGAAAACGCTGACCCAAGTGCTTTTGATGGCAGCAGCATGACGATCGGTTTCGGGGAGCGGTGAGTGGGCGTGCATGAGCAAATCCAGATAATCAATCGCGCCCATTGTAAGGCGTAAAAATGCTTGCGGATGTGTGTGACATTGATTTGATGCAAAGAAAAAGCGCCTTGCGGCGCTTTGGAAGATCAAGCTGGCTGGTTTTTATTTTTTGACGGCTGGCGCGGCGGTCTTGGGGGCGGCACCACTGCCAACACTGATGTCCGCTTTGATTTGCTTGAAGACGCCGTCCTTAATGCCCGGCACCTTCTTGATGTCATCGACTGACTTAAATGGGCCGCTCTTGCTGCGGTAATCAATGATGGCCTTGGCTTTGGCTGGCCCGAGGCCGTTGATGGCTTCCAGTTGTTGTTGATTCGCAGTGTTGATGTCAACCACCGCAAAGGCACAGATTGAGACGAGGCTGGCCAGCGCGGCCAGAATCAGCTTCTTCATCATGTAAAACTCCCGTGAGTGTTTGCACCGAAATGATGCTTGCAAACGATAGTAAACTTTCCTGAAAATTTACAAGTCTGTAATATTTGCCAGCCTGCGCTCAGGCGCAGCTGATGTGGCAGGTGCTTGATTTTGATGACATTCACGCCCATCTGGTTTGCACGCTATAATCGCGCGTTTGTTGTAACAGGATCAGAATCATGCCGATCTACGCTTATCGCTGCGCCGCCTGTGGTCATCAGGACGAGCACATGCAGAAAATGGCCGATGCCCCGCTGACCGAATGTCCGGCTTGTAAAGCCGCATCGTATGAAAAACAACTGACTGCCGCAGGGTTTCAGTTGAAGGGTTCTGGCTGGTATGTCACCGATTTTCGCAACGGCAGTGCGCCTCCGTGCGCCACGACGGGCAATTGCCCAAGCCAAAGCACTTGATTTTTTGAAAGGACGGATGTGTTCTCAGGCCTGAAAAAGTATCTGCTGACTGGACTAGTGGTCTGGCTGCCGATCGCTGCCACGCTGTGGGTCGTGCAATTTGTGTTGCACACCGTAGATGACATGGTGGCATTGCTGCCCTCACAGTACCGGCCGGATTATTGGCTACTTGAACAAATCGTCGATCATGTGCCGCAATTTTCTTGGTTGTATCATCTTCCGGGGTTTGGGCTGGCGCTAACCTTGCTGATTTTGTTGTTGACGGGGTTATTTACCGCCAACATCCTTGGGCAGCGCATGCTCAAGTATTGGGAAGGTTGGCTCAATCGAATTCCGCTGGTGCGCAGTATTTATGGCAGCGTCAAGCAGGTTTCGGACACGGTCTTTTCTGGTTCCGGCCAGGCTTTTAATAAGGCGGTACTGGTGCGTTTTCCGCATCAGGATGCTTGGACGGTGGCTTTTTTGACTGGGACGCCCGAAGGTGATGTGGCGGCCAAGTTGCCGGGTGATTATCTAAGTGTGTATGTTCCGACGACACCCAACCCGACTTCGGGTTATCTGATTATGGTCAAGCGAGAAGAGGCCATTGAGCTGGATATGAGTGTCGACGAGGCCTTGAAATATGTGATTTCGATGGGTGTGGTGGGTCCAGCGCAGAACGCTGAGGCAAACTGATTTTTCGGGATGATCCAAGCCGGGGCGCGTGCCGCCCCGACATTTTTTTGAAGAAGAAGAGAAATGATGCGTACTGATTATTGCGGCTTGATTGACAAGCGTTTCCTCGGTCAGACCGTGACCGTGCAGGGCTGGGCCCATCGTCGTCGTGACCATGGCGGCGTGATTTTTATCGACCTGCGCGATCGCGAAGGTCTGGTTCAGGTGGTGATCGATCCGGATACTCCGGAAGCGTTTACTACGGCGGACGCCAGTCGCAATGAATTCGTGCTGCAAATTACCGGTGTCGTGCGCGAGCGTCCGGCCGGTACTGCGAATAGCAAGATGATTTCCGGCGAGATCGAAATTCTGGCCAAGGAAATCGAGGTGCTGAACACCGCAGCAACCCCGCCGTTCCAGATTGATGACGAAAACCTCAGCGAAAACGTTCGCCTGACCAATCGCGTCATCGACCTGCGTCGCCCGCAAATGCAGCACAACCTGCGCCTGCGCTACAAGGTCTCGATCCTGACCCGCAATTATCTGGACAAGCTCGGCTTCATTGACATCGAAACCCCGATGTTGACTCGCTCGACTCCGGAAGGCGCGCGCGATTATCTGGTGCCGTCCCGCGTGCACGACGGCATGTTCTTCGCGCTGCCGCAATCGCCCCAGCTCTTCAAGCAGCTTCTGATGGTGGCTGGTTTCGATCGCTACTACCAGATCACCAAGTGCTTCCGCGACGAAGATTTGCGCGCTGATCGCCAGCCGGAATTCACCCAGATCGATATCGAAACTTCGTTCCTGAACGAAGACCAGATCATGGACATCACCGAAGGCTTGGCTTGCCACGTCTTCAAAGAAGCGATTGGCGTCGAACTGGGCCAGTTCCCGCGCATGAAGTACGACGATGCGATGTTCTTCTATGGTTCTGACAAGCCGGATCTGCGCGTAGATCTGAAGTTCACCGAACTCACCGATGTGATGAAAGAAGTGCCGTTCAAGGTCTTCAGTGGCGCGGCGAATATGGAAGGCGGCCGCGTGGTCGGTCTGCGCGTTCCGGGCGGCGCGGCGTTCAGCCGTTCCGAAATTGATGCCTGGACGCAGTTCGTGGGCATCTATGGCGCGCGCGGTCTGGCCTATATCAAGGTCAACGACATCAGCCAGATCAATGAAACCGGCCTGCAGTCGCCGATCGTCAAGAATCTGACCGAAGCAGCACTGAAAGCCACCATCGAGCGCACTGGCGCCCAGAACGGCGACATCATCTTCTTTGGCGCCGACAAGGCCAAGGTCGTGAACGAAGCCATCGGCGCGCTGCGTTTGAAGATTGGTCTGGAAAAGGGCGAAGCCGGCGGTTTCTTTACCAAGGGTTGGAAGCCGTTGTGGGTCGTCGATTTCCCGATGTTTGAATATGACGAAGATGGCAAGCGCTGGAATGCCTGCCACCATCCGTTCACCAGCCCGAAGGCCGAACACATCGACCTGCTCAAGACCAATCCGGGCGCCTGCAAGGCTCGCGCTTACGATATGGTGCTGAACGGTTGGGAGCTCGGCGGCGGTTCGGTGCGTATCCACCGCGCCGATGTGCAATCCACCGTGTTCGACGCGCTGGCAATCGGTCCGGAAGAAGCGCAGAACAAGTTCGGCTTCCTGCTCGACAACCTGAAGTTCGGTGCGCCGCCGCACGGTGGTCTGGCTTTCGGTCTGGACCGTCTGGTGACGTTGATGACCGGCGCCGAGTCGATCCGCGACGTGATCGCATTCCCGAAGACCCAGCGCGCTCAGTGCCTTTTGACCAATGCGCCAAACGAAGTGGACGAAAAGCAATTGCGCGAACTGCATATTCGCTTGCGCAACAACCCGGCGAAAGTGGCTGAGTAATTAAGGCTTGCTAACCCGGATGAAACCCCGCATCAATGATGTGGGGTTTTTCTTTATACGGGAGGATGATTGGTCTGTTTTTAGGCTGCCAGAATAAAGTGACAGGCGTCTGATGCTTGCTGGGTTT
>CAXYUI010000156.1:0-5029 GCA_964291975.1 uncultured Formivibrio sp.
GGATATCGTGCCGGCTTGGAGGCGGGGCGTCAGCAAGCGGCTGAGGAGCTGGCTGCTTTGCAGGTCTTGCTGGCCGGGCTGGATGAGCAAACCCGTGCGGCTGAATCTGCACTGGCTTCTGATGTACTCGATCTTGCCTTGGTGGTTGCGCGACAACTGGTACGTCAAGAAATTACGGCTGATCGTAAGTTGGTGCTCAATGTCATTCGCGAAGCAATTGCCGGCCTGCCGCCTGTGAAAGGCCCGGCGCGCATACAACTTAATCCTGCCGATCTGGACGTGCTTGAGCCCTTGCTGCAGGCCGAGATGCCGGAGGATGTCTGGCGCTGGGTGGCTGATCCCACACTGGAATCTGGCGCATGCCGCATCGAGACCGCAGCATCTTCGCTGGATCTGACACTCACCAGTCGCTGGCAAGGGGTATTGCGTGTGCTTGGGCGAGCCTCGACGCCCGAGTTAGACTGGTCTGCCCCCGCGGAATCGAACGATGAACTCGACCCCGATTGAGCGTTGTCAGCGGTATTTGGCTGATTGCAACGAGGCGGTGCGCTGGTTGCGTCCCTGGTTGCCGCGCGGTCGCTTGGTGCGGATCTCCGGACTCTTGCTGGAAGCCGTGGGCTTGCGCCTGCCGATCGGCGCGTCTTGCGATGTCCTGATGCCTGGTGGCGCGGCTGAAGCGGTGGTGGTGGGCTTTCAGGAAGACCGCCTTTTTCTGATGCCGATTTCCGAAGTGTATGGCGTTGAGCCGGGCGCAGAAGTGGTGCCGCATGAAGATGTGGCGGCGTGGGTTCCGGAATTTGGGAGCGAGCACCGTGTAGCGCGTCGGCTGGAAGATCATGGCCGGCAAGTACCGGTGGGCTGGGGCTTGCTGGGGCGGATTCTTGACGGTCTGGGTCGACCGCTCGACGGCAAAGGGCGGGTGGCGAACGAAGCCTACATGCCGCTGTTCGCGCGGCCGTATAACCCGATGTATCGCGAGCCGGTTCGGCATGTCATGGATGTGGGCGTGCGCGCGATCAATGCCATGCTCACGGTCGGACGCGGTCAGCGCTTGGGGCTATTTGCTGGTTCCGGTGTCGGCAAGTCGGTGCTTCTTGGGATGATGGCGCGCTATACCAAGGCTGATGTTGTTGTGGTCGGACTGATCGGCGAGCGCGGCCGCGAAGTGAAAGATTTCATCGAAAACATTCTGGGTGAAGAAGGTCTGGCGCGTTCCGTAGTCGTTGCTGCGCCGGCCGACACCACGCCGCTTTTGCGCATGTATGGCGCGGCATACGCGACCAGTATCGCCGAATACTTTCGCAATGAAGGCAAACACGTTCTGCTGATTATGGATTCGCTGACTCGTTACGCAATGGCGCAGCGCGAGATCGCGCTGGCGGTGGGTGAGCCGCCAGCGACCAAAGGCTATCCGCCCTCAGTGTTCGCCAAGTTGCCGCAGTTGGTTGAGCGCGCGGGCAATGGCGTGGAAGGTGGCGGTTCAATCACGGCTTTTTATACCGTACTGTCCGAAGGCGACGATCAGCAAGATCCGATCGCCGATTCGGCGCGAGCGATTCTCGATGGCCACTTTGTGCTCTCGCGTGAGCTGGCCGAAGCCGGACATTATCCGGCGATCGACATCGAAGCCTCGATCAGCCGCGTGATGCAAGACATCGTCCCGCAAGCCGAATTCGAGCAAGTCCGCCGCTTTAAATACCTGTATTCGCGTTACCGGCGCAGTCGCGACCTGATCAGCGTGGGTGCGTATGTGCCCGGTTCTGATCCCACACTGGACGAAGCCATTCGTCGTCATCCGGCGTTTGAGCGGTTCTTGCAGCAAGGCATTCGCGAGTCTGAAGATTACGCTGGCGCTAGAATGAAGCTCGCCAGCGTTTTTGCTGGGTAGTAACAGAAGCATACCGTGGCCAAATTTCGTTTTGCCTTTCTCTTGCAGCGCGCGGAAGAATTGCGCGAGGATGCTGCTACCGCGATGCAAAAGGCGCAGTCCAGCTGGTTGGCTGCACGTAGCAAGCTTGAACAGGTTGAAGTATTCCGTCAGGAGTATCGCCATCGGCTAACCGGGAGCGGGAAAGGGATTACGGTTGCGCAATGGCGCGATTACCAGCTCTTTCTGGCCAAGCTGGATGTTGCTGCTCAGCAGCAGGCGGAAGAAGTGGCGCGTCAGGAATTAGCTTATCAATCTTGTCTGGCGCAGTGGCAAGAGTGCGAAAAAAAGGTCAAGGCCTTCGAAGCCTTGCATGATCGCCATCTGCAGGCGGAACAAAAGCGTGAAAATCGCAACGAACAAAAGCTGCTGGATGAATTCAATGGCCGAATTTCTGCGCCGCGCAGGCACTGAAATGGGGCATGAAACTCTGATGTGAAGCAAAGAAAACGCCGTGCGGCAATCAGGGTTTTCTTGTACAATCCCGCCGCAGCTTGAAGCCGTATTCGCCGTATCGCGTCTCCATAGTTAAATGGATATAACAAGCCCCTCCTAAGGGCTAGTTGCAGGTTCGATTCCTGCTGGGGACGCCAGTTTTTGCCTGGCCTATACTGGCGGGCATTGATCGCAGGCAAATGTGAAGCCCAAAGGCTTCATTTAAGATGCGCACCGCGTTTTAGGCGATCACAGATTTCCAGCCGATTGCACGGCAATTGGCCTACCGAATAGTAAACAGCAACATCGATCACAGGAGTTTTTCCATGCTTCGCAGCACTAAGATTGTCGCCACCCTGGGTCCGGCGTCCAATGATCCCGCTACTCAGGAACGCCTGCTCAACGCCGGCGTGAACATGGTTCGTCTGAACTTCTCGCACGGTACCGCCGAAGACCATATTGGTCGCGCTGCGGGTGTGCGTGAAATCGCCAAGAAGCTGGGTCGCTCTGTGGCCGTCTTGGTAGACTTGCAAGGCCCGAAGATTCGCGTGGGCAAGTTCGAAAACGGCAAGATCATGCTGGAAAAGGGTGACAAGTTCATCCTCGACGCTGAATGCACTCTGGGCAACCAAGAGCGCGTGGGTCTGGACTACAAGGAATTGCCGAATGATGTGGCTCCGGGCGACATCCTGCTGTTGAACGACGGCCTGATTAAGCTGGTGGTCGATGAAGTTCGCGGCGTAGAAGTTTTCACCACGGTGATTTTGGGTGGCGTGCTGTCGAACAACAAGGGCATCAATCGCCAAGGTGGCGGCCTGACCGCGCCGGCGCTGACCGCCAAAGACATGGAAGACATCAAGACCGCCGGCAAGCTCAAAGCGGACTATGTCGCTGTTTCTTTCCCGAAGAGCGGTTCGGACATGTACATGGCTCGCACTCTGCTGCGCGCCGCTGGCAGCCAAGCGCTCTTGATCGCCAAGATCGAGCGTACCGAAGCCATCACCAACCTCGAAGAAATCCTCGAAGCGTCCGACGGCATTATGGTTGCACGTGGCGACCTCGCTGTTGAAGTGGGTGAAGCTACTGTTCCGGCGCTGCAGAAGAAAATGATCAAGATGGCGCGCCAGATGAACAAGATCACCATCACTGCCACGCAGATGATGGAATCCATGATCGAAAATCCGGTGCCGACCCGCGCTGAAGTTTCCGACGTGGCTAACGCCGTGCTCGATGGCACCGATGCTGTGATGTTGTCGGCTGAATCGGCTGCCGGTAAGTATCCGGTTGAAGCCGTTGAAGTGATGGCGCGCACCTGTGAAGCGGCTGAGCGTTCGCAAGAAAGCAAGCTGACTTCCGATGCCTTTAGCGTGAGCGAATACACGCGCATCGACCAAGCCATCTCGATGGCTGCGTTGTTTGCGGCTAGCCGCATGAAGGTCAAGGCCATCGCTGCGCTGACCCAGACCGGTAACTCGGCGCTGTGGATCTCGCGCTTTATCTGCGGCGTGCCTGTGTATGCCCTGACCCCGGAAGTGGACACCTACGCTCGCATGGCTCTGTATCGCGACGTGCATCCGATGATGCTCGCGCAAGAAATGCACGATCATGACGAAATGCTGGTCAATGCTGAAGTCGAAATGCTGCGTCGTGGCGTGGTGCAGAAGGGCGATACCGTTGTGTTCATCTTCGGCGACGAAGTGGGCATCGTGGGTGGTACCAACAGCATGAAGATCGTGAAGGTTGGCGAACGCAAGGACGCTTAATTAAACAGCGTACTGAACCGCAAAACCCCGCCTGTTTCAGGCGGGGTTTTTTCTGGGCAGCAGTTTTGTCGAGGGCTACACTGCGGATGTTTTAGCGCGCTTACTTTTATTTGAAATGGAGTCATTATGCTTTCCCGTTTGACGATTAAAGCGAGACTGATTTTGCTGGGCGCGGTTGCGCTCAGTGGCATCGCATTGGTTGCTGGGTTCGGCCTGCAGCAATTGCAAGCCGGCAACGGGCGGCAGCTGATTGCATTTGAAGCGATGGCGACTGATCTGGGCATGATGTTGCGGGTGGAAAGCGCCAATGTGGAATTCAAAACTCAGGTTCAGGAGTGGAAAAACATTCTGATCCGTGGCGATGACAGCGCCGAGTTTGAAAAATATCGTCAGGCTTTTCGTGATTCAGGCCTTAAGGTTCAGCAAGCTTTGCGAGAAGCGGCGGACGAGATGAAAAAAACCGGAAGCGAGCGTCTTTCTACGGTTGAGAATGTTGCCCGTTTGCACACGGAGTTGACCGCGATCTATGAAGTGCAGATTGCGCAGTGGGATGTTGCCGATCCAGACAATACGACTAAAGCGGATCAAGCGCTCAAGGGGAAAGATCGGGCGATGACCCAGGCCATGAGCGGGCTGGTGAGTGATATCGAAAAAGACAGTCGTGCTTTGCAAGAAAGCCAGATTGCACAAACGGCCACCCGATATGCGCAGACTCGTAACATTCTTCTTTTGATGGTGGGCTTGGTTTTGCTGTTCACCGCCATTTTGATCGTCCTCACAATGAATGCGATCACCCGGCAAGTGAGTGTTCTGCAGACGGTATTGGGACGGATTCAACAGAACCTCGATCTTACTTTGCGCTTGCCCGATGCGGGCGCAGACGAAATTGCACAGGCTTCGTGCA
>CAXYUI010000157.1:0-5024 GCA_964291975.1 uncultured Formivibrio sp.
TGTGCGTGCTGCACGCGGGCGGCAAGTCCACCCAGAGCGGCTACAAGGTTTCCGGCGGGCTGCACGGCGTGGGCGTTTCTTGCGTGAACGCGCTCTCGCAATGGCTCAAACTCACCATTCGCCGCGACGGCAAAAAGCACTTTCTTGAATTCAATCAAGGCAAAGCCGTTAACCGCGAAATTGAAATCGTCAACGGCATCGAAACCTCGCCTTTGAAGGTGCTCGGCCCGACTGAAAAGCGCGGCACAGAAGTGCACTTCATGGCTGACGAAGAAATCTTCGGCACGATCGAATGGCATTTCGAAATCTTCGCCAAACGCCTGCGCGAACTTTCTTTCCTGAACAACGGCGTGAAGATTCGCCTGATCGACAAGCGCACCGGCAAGGAAGAAAACTTTGCGTTTTCCGGCGGTGTAAAAGGCTTTGTCGATTACATCAACCGCACCAAATCGGTCTTGCATCCGACCGTGTTTTACGCGGAAGGCACCACGCTGGTGACCACCGGCCAGGTTCACAATGTCGAAATGTCGGTGGAAGTGGCGATGCAGTGGAACGACAGCTACCAGGAACAGGTACTGTGCTTCACCAACAACATCCCGCAGTCCGATGGCGGCACCCACCTGACCGGCCTGCGCGCCGCGATGACCCGCGTCATCAACAAGTACATCGAAGAACACGAAATCGCCAAAAAGGCCAAGGTCGAGATCAGTGGCGACGACATGCGTGAAGGCTTGGCCTGCGTGCTGTCGGTGAAAATGCCCGATCCGAAATTTGCCTCGCAAACCAAGATGAAGCTCGTTTCCGGCGAAGCCCGCCCAGCTGTGGAAGAAGTCGTCGCGGGCAAGCTGGCCGAATTCATGCTCGAACACCCGGCCGACGCCAAAACCATCTGTGGCAAGATCGTGGAAGCCGCCCGCGCCCGCGAAGCCGCCCGCAAGGCACGTGAACTGACCCGCCGCAAAGGCGTGCTCGATGGTCTGGGCTTGCCCGGCAAACTGGCTGACTGCCAGGAAAAAGACCCGGCGCTGTCCGAAATCTATCTGGTCGAGGGTGATTCCGCCGGCGGCTCTGCCAAGCAAGGTCGCGATCGCCGCTTCCAGGCCATCCTGCCGCTGAAAGGCAAGATCCTCAACGTCGAGCGCGCGCGCTTTGACAAGATGCTCTCCAGCCAGGAAATCGGCACGCTGATCACCGCCTTTGGTTGCGGCATCGGCAAGGACGAATTCAATCTGGAAAAACTGCGCTACCACCGCATCATCATCATGACCGATGCCGACGTCGACGGTAGCCACATCCGCACCCTGCTGCTGACCTTCTTCTACCGGCAAATGCCGGAACTCGTCGAGCGCGGTTACATCTATATCGCCCAACCGCCGCTGTACAAGATCAAGCAGGGCAAGAGCGAGGCGTACCTGAAGGACGATCCAGAACTCAAGCAATACCTCTTGAAGAGCGCGCTCAACAATGCCGAACTGATCCCCGGCGCGGGCAAACCTTCGCTCAGCGGAGAGACGCTGGCCACGCTGGCTCGCCAGTACTTCATCGTCGAATCGGTGATCGAACGCGAAAGCCGCTTCCTTGATCCGGTCATCTTGAACGCACTGCTTAATCTGCCGGTGATTGATCTGAGCACAGAAGCATCGGCCGAAGCCGCCGCCACCATGCTCCGAGAAGCCATCCGCCATCCGGCATTCAACTTCAGCGTGTCCGAGAACGAAGGCACGTTCACGATCAAGATCGAGCGCTGCCTGCATGGCGTGGTGTCAATGCAGTACATCGACGCCGACTTTATCGAATCCGGCGACTACGCGCAGATCCGTAAAACGGCCGATATGTTGATCGGCCTGATCCAGGCAGATGCCATCGTACGGCGCGGTGACGCTCGCATGCCGGTGCGCAACTTCAAGGAAGCGATTGAATGGCTGCTCGGTGAAGTCCGCCGCAACATGACCATCCAGCGCTACAAAGGCCTGGGCGAAATGAACCCGGAACAACTGTGGGAAACGACCATGGATGTCAACGTGCGCCGACTCTTGCGCGTGAACATCGAAGACGCCATCGCCGCCGATGAAGTCTTTACCACGCTGATGGGCGATCAGGTCGAACCGCGTCGCCACTTCATCGAACAAAATGCGCTGATTGCCCGCAATCTGGACGTTTGATTTGTTGTGCAGGATCCCATCGAAATCTAGATTTTTCCCAAAAGGCTAGATTTCGTGGGAATTCCCACCGCAGATGTGCTGTACACAAAAGCCCCATAATGGGGCTTTTGTTTTGTCTGATCCTTGACCACACGGCATGTTGGTAGCACGGCAATCAATGATTCCTGTAAACAAGACAAAATCCCGCACACTTATTCTGTGATCGCCCCCATCCTGGAACAGGAATAGGGTAGCCGCTGCCGCTCCGATTCAGCGCACTTTCATCTTTCGCGCAGAAAAACCATTGCCTCTTGCTGGACGGACAAGCCCGCTCCTCAGGGGTAGAATCGGCAGGCCGACTTTTTTGTGGGGATTTTCCGATGAAGTTCATGACCCGTTTTTTGACACCCGCACTCACCTTGCTGCTTTGTGCTTGCGGCACATACAGCCCGCTTAAACATCAGGACAAACAAACCTTTACCGGGATGACACTGGCCGAAGTGCGCATGAACAAGGAATTCGAGCTCGCCGGTTGGTTTGATGGCGCGATGGCGGCACGACAAGGCGCCAATGTAGCCTCGCTGGAACCAGGCATCGCCGAAAGTGACAATCCTCATCATGATCCGAAATCAAATGCGCAGGTTCGTGCAGCGCTGCAGCAAAGTGGCCTCGACCTGAAAACCAGTATTGCGCGCGAATTTGAACGCGCCCTCAAACAAAAACCCGCGCTTGGCAAAGAACCGGCCAGCCATACCCTGCACTTCACCGTAGAAGCCTCTACCTTGGGTCTGAAACCGCTCTCCGGCTATGGCGCAAACCTGGGTCTGCAAGCCGAGTTACGCAACAGCGCCGGCAGCACGGCTTGGAAAAATTATGTTTACGTCACGCACTTTGATGGCGACCTGCCACACCAGTCGCTGGACACCTATCTGAATCAGCCTGCCGAGTTGCGCAAAACCTACGAAATGGCCATCGCGCAATTGGTGCAGAAAACGATTGCGAGCTTTGAAGTCGAACTGAACGACCGCACCACCGAATATATCGACAATATCACCGGTGAACGGGTCACACTGGAACCGCTCAAGCCAGCCAAACCCGCCGCAATTTTGCCTGCGCCCACCAATTCGGCAACCGGCGCACCGGCGAGCAAGCCGGCGGCCACCCCCAAGCCCAGCGCAGCGCCAGCAAAACAACCGTCCAAGAAAATGATTTACAACCCCGTCACCGACGAGATGGAAGAAGAAACCAACTGCAACGGTTTCTGTGGCTTGCCCGGCGGGTTCAAACTTGACAACAAAAATCTGGTTGAATAAAGCTTTTGCCGCGCCAAGGAAGCGCTGAATCAGCCCACGAAAAGGCCAGGAACACCAGGCAGCAATGATTCAGAACTTCCCGCATGAAACTTGAATTCTCTCCCCCGAAAGCGGGGAGAGAGTCCGCATCGGTTTAGCCCGCTTTGGGGCAAATCACACCCCGCTCAGCACCACATCCAGCGCCCGTACGATTTCAGACCGGGATTCGGCCAGACTGGTCACGAATGTGCCCAATCGCTTGACCGGCACACCCGCCATTTCCTGCGCCAGCAGAACAACCTTGCGCCCATCCACCGTAAAAACCGGGTTGAGGTACATGCCTGATCCCGACTGGCAAAGGTGGGCGCAGTAGCGCTTACGATATTGCATGGCCGAGCAACGGCTTTTGACGATTTCAAATAGGAAGCACTGGCTTCGCGGGCCGAATTTCAGGAAACACGCCAGACAGGGCAGGAAGTCGGTGGCTGACTGAAAAGCCGGGGTGCTGAATCCGAAACGACGTCGCCCAACCGCCTCGAGTCATTTGCATGGCCGGCGCTGTATATGCCCTGCCAGCCCGGAACAGAGAACAAACGACGGTCATGATCGACCGGGATAACCTGCCTCGCGTTGGCTGCGCAAAGCCAGTACGAACACGGTATCCAGTTCCTCGACATAACGGTACAGCGCAAGATATCCGCGAGCATCACGTCCGATGACCAATTCCCGATTCTGCCCAGAACTAGGACGGCCAATTAGGGGGTTGCCGCCCAGGACATCGATGGCTTGAATAATTTCCCTGATACGTGCATCAATATTTGCCGCATCGAATTCCGCCAGATGGGCATAGATGCGCTCAATGTCGCTGGCAACTTCAGGTGCAAGTTCAATCCGCGCCATCGTCAGCGTGCCAGCTTGCGTGCTTGCGGCAAGGCCGGGTTCTGCCCTGCCAGCTTTGCCTCCAGATAGGTGCGCATTTCATCCCATGCAATCGTCTCGCCACTGGCCAGGATATTGGCATAGCGACGATCTGCGGCTTCTTCCAGCTGTTGCCGCCGCTCTTCGCGCTCGGTCTTCTCTGCAATGGCTTCAAGGATAAAGCTGTGCGCAGTCTGGTTGCAGTGTGCTGCGGCATGGGCAACGCGCTCTTTGAGCGCATCGGGCAAACGGATGGTAGTGGTGGACATGGTGAGCCTCCTGCTGGAACTGGTATCCAGCAGATTATCACCCTGTAGCACTCTTGTGCTACTTCGCCGCAGCTGGAGAAGGGTACTGAGTTTGGGGTTAGAAGCCTCACGCACGACGATCAGCTCGGCGAGCGGCGGGGAAGTATGGCGCGTTTCATATCGATCTCCTTGGCAGAAAGGCTCATGCAACGATTCGCATGGACACCAAGGCTTCTGCTCGGCCTTATGTGGAGCTCAACATAAGGCCGAGCAGCAGCAATTCCGCGCCCTCGCATACCCTGCAAAATGAATGGAAACGTGGACCAGACAGCAAAAAGCCCAACCGTTTCCGGTTGGGCTAAGTGCTTGTGTTTACTGGTAGGCCCCCCGAGAGTCGAACTCGGCACCAACGGATTATGAGTCCT
>CAXYUI010000158.1:0-4987 GCA_964291975.1 uncultured Formivibrio sp.
GCAGCGAGCGCTTCCACCGTTTTGTGTTGGTAATCGACTTCCTGGCCGGATTCGAGCAGGTGCAGGCGGGCAACTTTCAGGGATTTTTCCGCCAGACCGATGCCGGTCACTTCAGCGCCGCGCGCGGCCAGCGCCTCAGACAAAATACCGCCGCCGCAACCGACATCCACGATGCGCTTGCCGGCGATGCCGGCGTGCGATTCGATAAATTCAACGCGCGGCGGATTGATGTCATGCAAGGGACGAAATTCGCTGTCCGGATCCCACCATTTGTGGGCTAGCGCGGAGAATTTGGCGATTTCCGCCGCATCAACATTGCTCGTCGTATTCATGATTGTGGCTTGGGGAAAAGTGAATCGTCATGCTAACACGCCCGTGCTCAGGGTTCGCAGCCTGGGCGGAAAATCCAATCCCGGCCAAGCTGCGAAGCAGCTGGATCACGCCTCAGATTTGGAAGGCAAATTAGGCAAAACCAGATTGAGCACAATCGCGAACAAACTCACCAAGCCAACGCCAGTCAGCGCAAATTCGCCAAACTTCAACGTCAAACCACCAATACCGCAAGTCAGCACCACCGCGACAATCACTAAATTGCGCGGCGCCATCAAATCCACCTTGGCATCAAGCATGGTTTTAAGGCCAATCGCGGCAATCGTACCAAACAGCAGCACCATGATCCCGCCCATCACCGGCATCGGAATCGATTGCAACAGGGCATTGAACTTGCCAAAGAAAGCCATGCAGATCGCAAAGATCGCCGCCCAAGTCATGGTGACCGGATTGAAGTTACGGGTAATCATGACCGCACCAGTGACTTCGGCATAGGTCGTCACCGGCGGACCGCCGATCAAGCCTGCGATGCAGACGCCCAAGCCATCGCCAGCCAATGTGCGATGCAGGCCGGGGGTCTTGGTGTAATCTTGCCCGGTCACGCCACCGATCGCCATCACGCCGCCAACGTGTTCGATCGCAGGCGCAATCGCCACCGGCAACATGAAGAGTGCGGCGTACCAGTTCACTTCCGGCGCAACAAACTTCGGCACGACAAACCAGGGCGCGTTGACAATGCCACTGAAGTCAACCAAACCCACAAAGCTTGCCGCGATATAACCAACCACCACGCCAGCCAAAATCGGCACCAGACGGAACATGCCCTTGGCGTAGATCGCCACAACAATCGTGGTAGCCAGCGAAACGCCGGCAAGCAGCAAAGATGTCTGGTAATCAACGAGCTGTTTGCCTCCGCCCTGCCCCATCGCCATGCCAGCCGCCGTCGTCGCTACGGTCAGACCAATAATCATGATGATCGGGCCAATAACGACAGGGGGCAGCAGCTTGTTGACAAAATCGATCCCTCGCCACCGAATCACCGCAGCAAAAACGAAATACATGAAGCCGGCCGCAAACAGGCCAAACTGCGTCGCGCCCTGCCCCCAAGTCTGCATGCAGACGACGATGGGCGCGATGAACGCAAAAGACGAGCCAAGAAAAATCGGCACCTGCCGGCCTGTACAAGCCTGAAATACCAGTGTGCCAACGCCGGCACCCAAAAGCGCCATCGCCGGATTCAATCCGGTCAGCAAAGGCACCAACACCAAGGCGCCAAAGGCGACGAATAAAATTTGTGCGCCAGATACGGCCTGTTTGACGGTCGCAAACATCGAGCACTCCCTTTGAATGAAATGAGTAAGAAACTTGGCAATCGGGCGAGCGAGCCAAAGCAGGTTGCGAAAGCGCCGCCGCCCGAAAACCGGGGATGATGAGATCAGGGCGCGAAGCGCGCAGCACAGACGCCGAAATGGGCATGTGACCCATGAAGACGCCCCGCAGGAAGCACCCTTGGGGTGCGTCGAGCAGCGCGCGACAAAGTCGTGGAGTTCTTAGCGCCGGTTTTTATTTGGTGCCGAAGATTTTGTCGCCGGCGTCGCCCAACCCCGGAATGATGTAGCCCTGCTCGTTCAGGTGGCTATCTAACGAAGCCGTGACGATTTCGACATCCGGGTGCTGCGCATTGACCAGCTTCACCCCTTCGGGTGCAGCGACCATGACGATGGCCTTGATCTGTTTGCAGCCATTACGCTTCAACATGTCGATCGTGGCGGCCAGCGAACCGCCAGTGGCCAACATCGGATCAATGATGAGCGCGATGCGCTCGTCGAGCCGTCCGACGAATTTTTCAAAATACGGCTCGGGTTGCAGCGTTTCATGGTTACGCGCCAGACCCACGACGCTGATCTTGGCCGAAGGCACCAGATCAAGCACGCCATTGAGCATGCCCAAGCCGGCGCGCAAAATCGGCACCACGGTGAGCTTTTTGCCCTTGATTTGCCGCACCTTGACCGGACCACACCAGCCTTCAATGGTGACTTCTTCGGTTTCCAGATCACGGGTCGCTTCATACGCCAAGAGGCGCGCCAATTCTTCAGTCAAGGTACGGAACTTGTTGGTGCTGACATCCGACTCGCGCAGCAGCGACAATTTGTGCTGCACCAGCGGATGGTTAACAACGGTAATTTGCATGGAATTGCACTCCAAAAAATACTGGGCGCAAGTGTACCGTGGAACACTCAGGTGCGCACCGCAAGCTGACAAGGTGCTGCGCGCGGTAAGATAGGCGCATCCGTCTTGACCTGTGCCTTTGGCGAAATCGACCATGTCCGCCCCCAATCCGGTTTTTCTTTTATTGAAAATTCCTGACGAATTCAACGCAGCGATGCACGCCCTCCCCTTGTCCGCATCCAGCCAAGCTCGGCTGGCGCAACTGCACGCGCCGATGCGCGCGCGTCAATTCCTACTTGGACGCTGGCTACTCTGCAACGCCGCAACACGGCTACTCGGCCACCCCGTCGCCATGACCGAAATCGACGATCGGGGCGCCTTCCCCGTTTTGGCGCAACATCCCACGCTACACGCCAGCATCTCGCACAGCGCCAACCGGATTGGCGTGATCGTCAATCAAGGCGCACGCATCGGTCTGGATATTGAACAAGCCAGACGATCGCGTAATCTTCGGGCGCTGGCGCAACGCGCATTGAGCGCAGCAGAAATCGACGCGCTACGCCAATTGGACGGCGAAGCGCTCACCCAAGCGTTTTACCGGATCTGGACATGGCGAGAAGCCGCTTACAAGGCCGGCTTGATCCCGCAGTTAATTGGGGAACTCCCGTTGCTGTCAGCCGAATCCCCCACACTGCATACACAAACAGGTCAGTTCGACGCCTGCTTCTGGAGCGCCGTCAGCACCCAAGCCTTGGCGTTGATGCCGGAAAACGTGTTTTTCCCGCCAGCCTGAACACCCGCAAAGCGGCGTCAATGCTTGCTTTTTGGCCTCAAACCATTGAATAATGTCTTCTTTTTTCAACGACGCTGCGCAGCACTTCCCCTCGCAGCAGGATCTTGCCGATGCGCCATTACCTGCAATTCCAGGATTTCACCCGCGAAGAATACGAATACCTCTTTGCCCGCACCGCTGAACTCAAGCGCCGCCTTAAGGCCAAACAGCTCTATCAGCCGCTGACCGGCAATGTATTGGGCATGATTTTTGAAAAATCATCGACCCGCACCCGCGTCTCCTTCGAAGCCGGCATGTACCAGCTCGGTGGCCACGCCATGTTCCTCAATTCCGACACGACCCAACTCGGGCGCGGCGAGCCGATTGAAGATATGGCCAAAGTCATGAGTCGCATGGTCGACATTGTGATGATCCGCACGTTCGAACAAAGCATCGTCGAGCGCTTTGCCAAGGAATCGCTGGTACCTGTGATTAACGGCCTCACCAACGAATACCACCCCTGCCAGATCATGGCCGACATCTTCACCTATGTGGAGCGCTTCGGTTCGATTACGGGCAAGACGGTCGCCTGGATTGGCGACAGCAATAATGTCTCGCGCACCTGGTTGCAAGCGGCCAAAGTCTTTGGTTTCAAACTGAAACTCGCCTGCCCGGCCGGCTATGACATGACCGTGCTCGACGGCCAGGAATACGGCAAAGAGGTCTTCGAAACCTACCGCGACCCGTATGAAGCAGTGGCCGGCGCTGACATCGTCACCACCGATGTCTCGGTCTCAATGGGCTACGAGCGCGAAACCTTGCAGCGCAAGAAGGACTTCATCAATTACAAGGTGACCGAGCAATTGATGAAGGCGGCCAAACCGGAAGCCGTATTCATGCACTGCCTGCCCGCGCACCGTGGCGAAGAAGTCGATCCGGAAGTCATCGACGGCTCGCAATCGATTGTCTGGGACGAAGCCGAAAACCGCATGCACACCCAGAAAGCCGTGATCGAATATCTGCTTTTGGGCAAGGTCAACGACTAATCGCCTCATGCCGCACATCACACTCGATTACACCGACAACCTCACCGGCCGCTTTGATAGTCAGGCTGTATTGGCCGACCTCATCGAAGCGCTGGCTCATCTGGGTGTTGAGCGCAACAACGTGATGTGCCGCGCAGTCAGGCTGACCGACTGGCGCGTGGGCGATGGTGATCGTCGGCGCGCTTTTGTCCATTTAAAACTCGCCTTTCTCGATACGCGCCCAGCACAGTTCAAGCAACAAGTACTGGCCGCGATCAAACCCATTTTGGCGGAGGCTTTTGCCCAACCGCTGACCGAATTGATCTTGCAGATCAACCTCGAAATCCGTGATCTGCGCGCGGATTTCTACGAAAAAATTGTGTCGCAGTAATAAGGAACAGCAAATGTCTGATGTGAAAAAAGTCGTTCTCGCCTATTCCGGCGGTCTGGATACCTCGGTCATTCTCAAGTGGCTGCAGGATGAGTACAAGTGCGAGGTCGTGACCTTCACTGCCGACCTGGGTCAGGGTGAAGAGCTGGAACCCGCCCGCGCCAAGGCGCTGAAAGCCGGCATCAAGCCGGAGCACATTTTCATCGACGACCTGCGCGAAGAATTCGTGCGCGACTTCGTGTTCCCGATGTTCCGCGCCAACACCATTTACGAAGGCGAATACCTGCTCGGCACTTCGAT
>CAXYUI010000159.1:0-4983 GCA_964291975.1 uncultured Formivibrio sp.
CCAGCATTTCTTCAAAAGTGATCGTGGAAAGCTTGCGCGCTTCCGGCACGACGCGTGGATCGGTGGTGTAAACACCATCGACGTCGGTATAGATCTGGCATTCGTCGGCCTTGAGCGCCGCAGCGAGCGCCACGCCGGTGGTATCCGAGCCGCCACGCCCCAAGGTCGTGATGTTGCCTTCGGCATCGACCCCCTGGAAGCCAGCCACAATCACCACGCGGCCTGCGGCCAGATCGGCACGCATGTTTTCGTCGTCGATCGACTGAATCCGAGCCTTGGTGAAAGCGCTGTCGGTCAGGATCTTGACCTGGGCGCCGGTGTAGCTCACGGCATCGAGGCCGGCATCTTTCAACGCCATGGCGAGCAAGCCAATGGTGACTTGTTCGCCGGTCGAGATGATGACATCGAGTTCGCGCGGATCAGGATTCGCCTGGATTTCTTTGGCGAGCGCGATCAGGCGGTTGGTTTCACCGGACATCGCAGAAACCACGACCACGATGTCGTGACCTTGCGATTTGAATTTGGCGACGCGCCGAGCCACATTTTTAATGCGTTCGGGGCTTCCCATCGAGGTGCCGCCGTATTTCTGGACAATCAAAGCCATGATTCAACCTGCTGGTTGGGACGAAAAGATAAGCTCGTCATTGTAATGAAAGCGCTGATTTTTTTCGAGTTCGAAAGCGTTTTTTCAATGATGATCGCCACTGGTTTTACCCAAACGATCAATCGACGCCATGATGAAAGCGGAAACAACAAAGGTCATGTGCAAGTAGATGTACAGCTTGATCTTGTCGTTATCGATGACCTTGGCATCCATAAACACTTTCAAAAGATGGATCGACGAGATCGCCACGATAGATGCAGCCACCTTGTTTTTCAACGAGCTGGCATCGAGCTTGCCCAGCCAACGCAGCTTCTCTGCGCCTTCATCCAGATCCAGTTGTGAGACCGAATTCTCATAACCGCTGATCATCACCATCACAATCAGGCCACCCACCAGCGCCATATCGATCAGGCTAAGCACCACCAGCACCAAATCGGTTTCCGGCATCGAAAACATATTGCTCAGCAAGTGTCCGACTTCAATGAAGAATTTCACGCCCAGCGCCAGCAAGGCCAGATTCATTCCCAAGAAAATCGGCGCCAGCAGCCAGCGACCGGAGTACAGCATTTTTTCAAGCAAGCGTTCCATGTTCTCTCCGTTTTTATAAAAATCAGAATAAGCGAGCCAGCAATGCTCCCTTGAAGCGGGCATCCAAAGGAATGGCGGCAGCCACACCATTGCCGGCAGCAACCGAGATCGGCGCCCCATCGCGGCCACGCATTTCTTTGAGTTCAACGATCATATTGCCGCTAGGGTGGATGATTTCCAGCTGATCGCCCACCGCAAAGCGGTTTTTCACGTCAATTTCGGCCCAGCCATTTTCAATCGATTTCACTTCGCCCACATACTGGCTGCGCTTGGCAATCGAATGGCCATCCAGATAGTTCTGGTAATCCTGCGTGGCGTGGCGCTGCAAAAAGCCTTCGGTATAACCGCGATTGGCCAAGCCATCGAGTTCAGCCAAGAGTTCCGGATTAAACGGCTTGCCCGCCACCGCATCGTCAATGGCGCGACGGTAAGCCTGCGCGGTACGAACCACGTAGTACAGCGATTTGGTGCGACCTTCGACTTTAAGCGAATCCACGCCGATCTGCGCCAGCTTTTCCACATGCTGAATCGCGCGCAAGTCTTTGGAATTCATGATGTAAGTGCCGTGCTCATCTTCCAGAATCGGCATGTATTCGCCTGGGCGCGTCACATCTTCAATTAGATAGGTGCGATCAGCCAACGGATGGCGCTCGGCGCCGCCACAAGCGGCAAATTGCTGGTTGCCCTCTTCCATGGCCTTGTTGAAATCGAACTGGATCAGCTGCGCCTGACCGGCGTCATCATCGTTGGCGTTGTGTACCTTGTAATCCCAGCGGCATGCATTGGTGCAAGTGCCTTGGTTCGGATCGCGATGATTGAAATATCCAGACAACAGGCAGCGGCCAGAATAAGCAATACACAGCGCGCCATGCACAAAGACTTCCAGCTCGATATCCGGGCATTCCTGGCGAATCTCGGCGATTTCGTCGATCGACAATTCGCGCGAGAGGATGATTCGGGAAACACCCAGCTTTTGCCAGAATTTCACCGCCGCGAAATTGACCGTATTGGCCTGCACGGAAAGGTGCACCGGCACTTGCGGCCACTTTTCGCGCACCATCATGATCAAGCCCGGATCGGCCATGATCAGCGCATCAGGCTTCATCGCGATCACCGGTTCCATATCGGCAAGGTAGGTCTTGACCTTGGCGTTATGCGGCAGCAAGTTCGAGGCCACATAAAACAGCTTGCCGCGCGCGTGCGCTTCCTGGATGCCGACTTCGAGCTGCTCCAGCCTGAATTCGTTATTGCGCGCGCGCAAGCTGTAACGCGGCTGGCCGGCATACACCGCATCGGCGCCAAAATCGTAAGCAGCGCGCATTTTGTCGAGCGTGCCGGCGGGCAAAAGCAATTCAGGAATACGGCGGGTCATCAAATTTCTCGGACTTAGGGAATGCGGGCGGCGATTCTAGCAGCTTGCCCGTTTTTTAGGCTATGGAATTTATCGCCCCAAAAACAGCGATTTAACCCTGTTATCCACACGGGATTCACAGAATCATTCCTGCAAATATGGGGACAAGCTGAGCGCGCCGAACGATGGCCAAGTACGCCTGCGGAACTTCAGACAGGCTTACCAGATATCGACTGGTTTACGCAGCGCGATATACAAAAGCCAGATCATCGCGCCCACAGGCCAGAGTCCGCCAATGATGTTGGCCAGACCGCTGAAATGCTGCAAATGACCATACTGCCAACGAAACAGCGGCAGTAAAGCGGAAAACTGGGTGGTCAACGGCCAAAAACCGCTCACCACCATGGCCGCAAGCAATGCCAAGGCGCCCAGTAAAGCTCGGTAAACTCGGCGCAAGCGCCAAACCAGCAGCAAGAGCGCCGTGCCAACCAAGCCGCCCCAGATCACACTGGCATTGAGCCAAGCAAAAAACTGCGCGGGCTTTAACAACATGCCAGCAAAACCCAGTTTGATCAGCAAAGCACCAAGCAAGGTCAACTCGATGGCGCGCGGAATCTGGCGCGCATGGCGCACCAGTACCGATACAAACAAAGCCCCGCCAAGCAGATTCAACATCATGCCTGCGCCTTCCAAAAGACGCAGAAACAAAGCCGGATTGGCGATCGGCGATTCAAACGGTTGTGGCAAGCCCTGCGCCTGCACCACTACGCCCAAAAACGGTTGCGACGGGTCGAACTGAGTAACAAACCACAGAAAAAGCCAAGCCAATCCCCATTCGATGGCAGCGCCTGGCGCAAACCACTGGTAACGCACAGCCAGCCAGCCACGTTGCCAGCGCGGATGCAGGAAAGGCCAGACCAGCATGGCGCCAATCCATGCGCCCGAGGCATTGCATAAAAGATCGAGATTGGAAGCAATGCGTGTTGGCAGAAATTGCTGCGTGAATTCAATCGAGCCCGATACAACCGCGCCGGCGAGCAAGGCCAGCGCCAGCCCAGACCAGAAACGACGCCACAGCAACACAATGCAAAAACCGATGGGCAGATAGGCCAGTACATTCACTGCATTTTCAAACGCGGTGTAGTAATGCGGGAACGGGTAAGAAAAAAATGCAAAAACCGGCGTACCCAAATGTCGCCAGCCCGAAAAAGGATAGAGGCTAACAATCAGAATAATCAGCAGATAACAGGCCAGGAAATAACGCGCAAGCCGCGTTTGCCGGGCCGGGCGCGCCAAAAAGCTGACCGAATCGAGGGTTCGCATGATAAGGGTTCGGCTGCCTGCTGCGTCCGGATGACGCAGCGTGTCAGGCACAATTTAACGCGCCGTTTTGATCTGCGTCCAGAGCTTGTTCAACTCACGTAATGACTTGCCATCCAGCGACTGCAACTGCGCCAGCTTTTGCCGCGCCTTGGCATCAGGAAAAACAGCCACATTGGCGCGAATATCCGCGCGTACAAACGGCAACGCCGCCAGATTGGGATTGCCCGAGCCGATCAGATTGGTCAGTTCGGCAGCATTACGCCCCTCCAGCATAAACGCAATGAATTGCTGCGCCAGATCAGGGCGCGGCGCGCTTTTGAGAATGGCCATGCTATCGAGCGAGAGCGTATTGCCTTCTTTTTGCAAGCCATAAGCAATGGTAAACGGCCGCTTCGCAGCGCGCGCATCGTTGGCGGCCTGGAACATATCGCTCGAATAACCATGCGCGACCCAGATATTGCCGATGGTCAGCTCCTTGATATAACTCTGCGCGTTAAAAGCTGCCCAATACGGCTTGGCCTTCAAGATGGTATCGCGCGCCCTCGCCCACTCGTCCCGATTCACTGAGTTGGCCGAAAAACCGTTGTACAGCAACGCAGCGGCAAAAAGTTCGCGCGCGTCATCGAGCACGGTCACTCGTCCTTTAATCTTTTGCAGCACCTGCGGATCAAAGAGGATGGCCCAACTGGAAGGATCAAGCCCTAGCGCCTTGATGCGCTCAGCGTTGTAACCCACCAAGGTGGTTGTAAACGCATAGGGCACGGTATAACGGTTGCCAGGATCAAAAGCAGTATTTAAAAAAGCGGGCGCGATCATCTCCAGTGCCGGCAACTGCTTTTTATCAAGGGCAGCAAGTAAACCCTGGCGTTGCAATGGTTCGATCGCAAAACCGGTCGGGATCACCACATCGTAACCGCGCGCACCGGCCGCGAGCTTGGCCAGCATTTCTTCCATCGAACCGTAATAATCCTGCACCACCTTGCAGTGGCATTGCGCCTCGAAGCGCGCCACCGTGGCATCGGTCAGATAGTTGTTCCAGTTGTACAGATGCAGCACATCATAAGCGCTGGCGCGCATCACCCACAGCGCTAGCCAAAGACCTAGGCATTTTTTCATT
>CAXYUI010000160.1:0-4960 GCA_964291975.1 uncultured Formivibrio sp.
GGAATGCACACCCATCACCCGAGCCAGCCAGGGCGGCGGGGCTTTCAGGCTTTCTTGCAAACGGGCAATCGCAGCAGCCGCCGGCCCGCCTTGCGCAAACTTGACCGGATGAATCCCCGCGCGAATGACCTTGGCCGCAGCCGGCCCGCCGATCGAATGCACATATAAAAGATGGCAATCTTCGATCAGACTGGCGCGCGCCGCATTGGGGTCTTCGGCGTCTTCGCAAGCAAGCGGATCGCGGATGTCGATCAGCCGTGCTTCGTCGACCGCGACCTGATACACCAGAAAACGCCGCGACGAGCCGAAATGGCCGTCGAGATTTTCTGCGGTATTGGATGCGACCGCGACGCGCACCGAATGCGGCATCTGCCCTTCTGCGTAAGACTGTACCGGCGGCAGCGCATCTTGCTGCTGACCTTCGCCCCACAGATAACGCACCGCCATGCGAATTTCATCGTCCTGTGGCGCATCGCGCAGGTTTTCGACCATTTTTTTCAGATCGCGCACCTTGATGCCCGCGAGCCTGTCGATGGTGAGGGGCGAGCCCAGGCGGGCGATCAATTTTTCGACCAGATAGCTGATTTCGACGCCAGGCAGGCTGCGTACGGCCAGACCAAGACGTTCGGCGACTTCCTTAACTTGCCCTTGGGCGACTTGGCTCATGATGATCTCCTTTTCTGGTGAACAAGCGAGGCTGACGGCCTGCCCCCTCTCCCGGCGCTACGCGCCCCCCTCTCCCCGAAGGGGCGAGGGATACTCCTTGCCGACACTGACGCGAAGGCCAAGCACGTTGGTCGGCGCGCCTCCCTTTCCGAAGAGGAAAGAGAAACGCCTCACTACTCGTTCACTCTTACGCCGGCTCAATGCAGTTGGCAGTGCAAACATCCACGCATTTCTGGAAGTCCGAAAAGCCATCGCATTCGGTACATTTGTCGGTGATGATCTTGAAAAACGCGCCTTTGTTGACGATGGCGCTGGTTGGGCATTCGGCCGCGCAATCGCCGCAGGCCGTGCATTCGTCGGAATTGATCTTCATTGCCATGATTATTTCCTCCTTGAAAAGTGAGGAGTTAGGGGTTAGGCGTGAGGTGCAAAACCACACCTGACACCTCACTCCTGACACCTCACCATTTCATTCCACCCCGTCCACCCTTTTCACGCGCAGGCTGATGGGGAAGCGCGCAGGCAAGGGTTGTGGGTCGATGTAATACACGCCGCCGTTGCCGAGTTTGATCTCGCCGCCCCATTTTTCCGGGGTGTCGAATTCAATCGCCGTGATCGAATCCTCGATGTCGCGCTTGGGCAGGTAAAAAGTCAGACTACCGTCGGCGCTCTTGCGAACCATGATGTTGGCCATACCAAACTCCGTGAGGGGTGAGGAGTGAGGTGTGAAGCGTTTTTCCGCTTAACGCCTCACCCCTTGTCCTCGCAAACATTGATCGAGCGAGATGTGAGAGGCAGAGCTTTTACACCTCACCCCTCACTCCTCACACCTGACCGATTGCTTAGCGCACCATGTCGAAGGCGTAGTCGGTCTCGGCCATCTTCATCGTGTCCTGATCCAGCTTTTCCAGCACGGCGTTGGTCAGCGTGGTGACGATGTACATCGCGCCCTCGTAGCCCAGCGTGGTCATGCGGTGCAGGTGGTGACGGTCGAAGATCGGGAAGCCCAGGCGGATCAGCGGCACTTCGAATTCAGCCCCCTTGGCCAGCGTGTCGCGCTGAATGGTCTTGCCGTTGCTCGAACCGATGATGAAGTCCGGCTGGTCGGTGAAGCACAGACTGCGCAAGTGCCACAGATCGCAACCTGGGTACAGCTTGGCGTCCGCGCCGTAAGGCGAGGCTTCCAGCAGCTTTTTCATCTGTTTTTCCCAACGCTTGTTGCTGTTGGTGCAGACGATGTGAGTCGGCTCGATGCCCAGCTCCAGCATCAGGCTCACCAGCCCCAGCACGAAATCCGGATCGCCGAACACAGCCATCTTCTTGCCATGCAGCCACTGGTGCGAGTCGGTAATCATGTCGACAAGACGACCGCGCTCCAGCGTGATGGATTCCGGAATGGCCTTGCCGGTCACTTCGGACACCTTCATCAGGAATTCATCGGTGCCCTTGATCCCCATCGGGATGGTGATTTCCGGCACTTCATGCTTCCAGGTGTTGGCGACGAATTTCTTGCTCTTTTCGATCGTGGTCGGTTGCAAGAAGAAGGTGGTCTTGGCGTTCGGCGCGTCCTTGACTTCATCCATCGTGGTGCCGCCGGCGTACATGCGGAAGGTGCCATCGGCCGGGGTATCGAGCACTTCTTCCGGATCGGACAGCATGGTGAAGTTGACGTCCATTTCCTTCATGTAGCGCTTGATGATGCGGTAGTTGCCAAGGTAAGTCTCAAAGCCCGGCACGATATTGATCTTGCCGTTGCTGCCGACGACCTTGTCATCCATGGTCTTGTCGGTGAAGTAAGACAGAATGCCTTCGAGCATATTGTCCCAGCCGGTGATGTGCGAGCCGACAAAAGACGGGGTGTTGGCATACGGCACCGGGAAGTCTTCCGGAATATTGCCTTCCTTGCGGGCGTTGCCGATGAAAGCGCCCAAGTCATCGCCAATCACTTCGGCGATACAAGTGGTGCACACGGCGATCATTTCCGCGCCATACAGCTTGGACGCGTTTTGCAGGCCTTCATGCACATTCTTCTGCCCGCCGAACACGGCTGCGTCTTCGGTCATCGAGTCGGCGATGAAGGCGATCGGCTCCTTGAAGTGGCGGTTGAAGTAGGTGCGAAAGTAAGCCACGCAACCTTGCGAGCCGTGGATGTAGACCATGGTCTTGTGAAAGCCCAGCGCGCACAAGGACGCGCCGAGCGGCTGGCAAGCCTTGGCCGGGTTGATCGACAGCGCTTCGCGCTTGAAGTTGAGATCCTGATATTCCTGGGTGGTGGTCCAGTTGAAGACCTCTTTCACCTTCTCGATCGGATGGCCTTCTTCAAACGGGCGCTTGCGCTCCAGCAGCGCTTTGTAATCGTCGCTGGCAAACAGCGGATAGCAGGCTTTGATCTTGTCTGTGGTTTGCATGGTATTTCTCCCTGCCCGGCCACCAATCTGTGGACGCGGACGAAAATGATGGGTTCTGCTTTACAACTTCTCAGGCATTGGCCGAGCGAGGCGGCAGAGTGCAGATCGGCAGGAGCAGAGCAGCCGGAGTGGACACAGGGTCCATGAGGACTGCGAGCACCGTCCGATGCCGCGAAGCCAATCCCTTTTCGGGACGCCGCAATCTGCCGCCGCAGCCGGTCAATCAAGCCGCCTTTTTCCAAGGGGCCTGCATCATCGACCACACCGGGTTGTTCACCGTCATGTCCATGTCACGGGCAAACACGGCAAAGCCGTCAAAGCCGTGATACGGGCCGGAATAATCCCAGCTGTGCATCTGGCGGAAAGGCGTGCCCATCTTGTGGAACACATACTTTTCCTTGATGCCCGAACCCACCAGATCCGGCTTGAGGTTGTGCACGAAGTCTTCGAGCTCATGGCCGGTCGCATCGTCGTAAATCAGCGTGGCTTCGCCCATTTCCTTGATCGTGCGGTCGTAGTCATCGTTGTGGGCAAATTCATAACCCGTGCCGATCACTTCCATCCCCAGATCTTCGTAAGCGCCAACAACGTGGCGCGGACGCAGGCCGCCGATGTAGAGCATGACCTTCTTGCCTTCAAGGCGCGGCTTGTACTTGGCGATCACGGCTTCCCACGACGGGGTGTACTTGGCGATCACGCGCTCGGCGCCTTCCTTGATCGTGTCGTCGAAATGGCTGGCGATTTCGCGCAAGGATTCCTTGATCTTGGTCGGGCCAAAGAAGTTGTATTCCAGCCAGGGAATGCCGTACTTCTCTTCCATGTGCCGGGTGATGTAGTTCATCGAACGGTAGCAGTGCAGCAGGTTCAGCTTCACCATCGGGTTGTTCGCAACTTCAGCCATCGTGCCGTCGCCAGACCACTGCGAAACGACATTCAGCCCCATTTCCTCAAGCAACATGCGAGAAGCCCAGGCATCGCCGCCGATGTTGTAGTCGCCGATCAGCGCCACATCGTAAGGGCCGGCTTCGGGACGCTGGCCTTCGCCGTCGCGGGTCGGCAAAATCCAGTCGCGGATCGCGTCGGCGGAGATGTGGTGACCCAGCGATTGCGATACACCACGGAATCCTTCGCAGCGCACCGGCACCACGATCTTGCCGGTGTCGGTGGCTTTTTTCTTGGCCACCGCTTCAATGTCGTCGCCGATCAGGCCGATCGGGCATTCCGATTGAATGGTGATGCCCTTGGTCAGCGGGAACAGCACTTCCAGCTCGTCGATCAGTTTGGCGAGCTTTTTGTCGCCGCCGAACACGATGTCCTTTTCCTGGAAATCGGACGTGAAGTTGATGTCGCCAAAGATGTTGGCGCCGGAATAACCGCTCTGGTAGTTGCGGCGGCCACCGCGGGAATACACGCCGCAGCCGATTGGGCCGTGCGAGATCGAAGCCTGATCCTTGATCGGCCCCCAGACCACGCCACGCGCGCCGGCGTAAGCACAGCCGCGCATCGTCATCACGCCCGGCACCGACTTGCGGTTCGAGGTGATGCACTTCTTGGCCGATTCAAGGGATTTGTCGTTGACCATCAGGTGCTTGGCGCGATCCTTTTTGGCCTTCTCGGGATAAACTTCCAGCACTTCCTGGACCAGTTTTTCCATTTCTTCGCGAACATTCGCAGTCATGATCTTTCTCCTGGGATGGCGCTAATCCGCGCCCACCCCGCTGAGGAATGGGTTCTACTTCAGGCCGGCGGGCGCAACGGGCAGACGCAACACCCGCCTGATCGATCAGGCCGGTTCTGCAACCTTGGACTTGCCCACAATGGCCTCGTCTTCGGCTTCCATAATCCCGAACTCCATCAGCAGCTCTTCGAGCTCTTCCATTTCGCAC
>CAXYUI010000161.1:0-4957 GCA_964291975.1 uncultured Formivibrio sp.
TTCCACCCGACTTGCCTGTATCACCCGCACGCCAAATCCTTCCTGATCTCGGAAGCCGTGCGTGGCGAAGGCGGCATTTTGAAGTTGCCCGACGGCACGCGTTTCATGCCCAAGCATGATGAGCGCGCCGAACTCGCCCCGCGCGACGTTGTGGCTCGCGCCATCGACTTCGAAATGAAGAAAGGTGGCTACGACTGCGTTTATCTGGATATTTCCTACAAGCCAGCGGGCTTTATCAAGGAACACTTCCCGACCATCTACCAGCGCTGTCTGGAGCTGGGCATCGACATCACGCGCGATCCGATTCCGGTCGTGCCGGCGGTGCACTTCACCTGCGGCGGGCTGATGACCGACCTTGCCGGCCACACCGATATTGAAAATCTGTATGCGATCGGAGAAGTCGCCTGCACCGGGCTGCACGGCGCTAACCGGCTCGCATCTAACTCGCTGCTCGAATGCTTGGTCTTGGGCAAATCAGCCGCTGAAGCGATTCTGGCCGCACCCGGTCACGCCCTGCCGACTGTGCCCGAATGGGACGAAAGCCGCGTGACCGATCCGGACGAAGAAGTGGTGATCTCGCACAACTGGGACGAATTGCGCCGCTTCATGTGGGACTATGTCGGCATCGTGCGCACCAACAAACGTCTTGAGCGCGCGCTCAACCGTATCCGGCTCTTACAGAACGAAATCCACGATTACTACAGCAACTTCCGCGTCTCCAACGACTTGATCGAACTGCGCAATCTGGTACAAACCGCCGAACTCATTGTGCGCTGCGCATTGGAGCGCAAGGAAAGTCGAGGCCTGCACTTCAGTCGCGACTACCCGGGCTTTGCTGAAAAAGCAGTCAATACGGTGCTGAAGACGGATGAGTGAGGGGTGAGGTCCAATAAGAAACGCCACGATGATCGTGGCGTTTTTTTGGTGTAACGGAATAAGCAGCGAGAAGGCGCAGAACAAGAAGCCCGGAGCGCAGAAACCGGAATGTACTGGAGTACATGAGGACGACCAAAGGAAGTCCCCGTGGGATTTGAGCACCGCGCGACGCAGTGATGCGTCTTCGCAGCAATTATTCCAAACTTACTTCTTCAGGAAGTCTTCGCGCTGCGGGGTGAAGGTATCCAGCAGGATGCCGGCCTTCAGGCACTTGCAGCCGTGCATGATGTTCGGCTCTTTGTACAGGGTGTCGCCGGCCTTCACGATCTTGACTTCTTCACCGATGGTGAATTCGAATTCACCAGAGAGCACATAGGTCAGTTGCTCGTGCGGGTGGTTGTGCATGTAGCCGATGGCGTTATCGGCGAAGTGCACTTCAACCTGCATCATGGTGCCGTTGTGCGCGAGGATACGACGGGAAACGCCGCCGCCCAGATCTTCCATCGGGCAATCTTTGCTGAATACGAACATGGTCTCTTCCTAATTTCGAGGTTTGCGTGGCGCGCATTATATCAGGATGCGCCCTTGAGGCCAGCGCCCGGATCAATGCGGATTTTTCACAAGCCCCGCCAGGAACTTGCGCAAGGCAGGCAAAAGGGTCGGCATGGTCGTGAGCAGAATGTCGTGCTCGCGCATATAGCGCTGATACTGCGCCCGGCTCATGTGCTTGAAGTAATCCTCGAACCAGCCAAAGCCCATGGAGCGCCGCTCGCAACGCATCGCCAAGGGTCGCATCGGACCGATCTCGCTGCCTACGAGCAGCATGTCGATATGCGCGATCAGTCTTGGCCAGACTGCAGCATCGAGCCTTGGCAATTGCTGGTGCGCCTGCGCCATGAAAAGCTGCGCAAAATCGGCGCGCCAGACGAGCGCGCTCGTCTCGGCCGTCCAGCCCAGCAAGGCGTAGGCATTCTCGACCGCGATCACATTTTTGGGTTCAGTTGGATCAAGCCCGTAGAGCGCCACCACAAAGCGGCTGAAATCGGCGCTGAACTGGGACAGCGCCCTCTCGCAATCGCGTACCGGATCAGGCTTGAGTTTACGGTGCGCCAGATGGATCAAGGCCTGCAGGCGCTCGCGCAATTGAGGATCGCGCACTCGCACCGGCATCGCTTGCCCCGCCTCACCACCCAGACGGTCGGCAGGCGCATGGCCATAGTCAAAATCCAGCGGCAAAAGATCGATCTGCGCCTGCTGGCGAGCTTTGGGCTGTTTCATTCAGAGATTCACATAATTCGGGCCGGAACCGCCAGAAGGCGGCGTCCAGCGGATCGATTCACAAACGGCATCGCAGGCTTTGCAATGCAGACAGTTGCCCGGATGCTGCGGCACGCTACCGGCTTCGTACACGCCAGCCGGGCAGATGCGGATGTCGAATTGCGCCCCCGCGCCCACGTGCAAATGGCAGGGCTGGTCTTCTTCGTGCGCAATATTGGCAAGCAGCAAGGATTCAGAACGCGGCAGGGACGGCCCATCGCAGGCTTGGGACTGGCGAATTTGATTGCGGTAAGTCCAAGGCCAAGGCACGCCGAGATTTTCCAGCCAGAGCAAAGGCCCCGCTAGCATGAGTCCGAGGCGAGTCCCGAAGCGGGATAGGAGCGGTTTGACATTGCGCACCCGGCGCAGCGTGACCCCGACACTCGATTCGCGCAGTCGCACATCAAACTCAGCCAGAGCGCCCTTCCCTGCCAATTCATTTGCGATGCATTCGGCCGCCAGCATGCCGCTCTGCATCGCGGTATGGATACCTTTTATGCGCGGCAAATCAACGAGGCCTGCCGCGCAGCCAATCAGTGCGCCACCCGGAAAAGTCATCTTGGGCAGTGACTGCCAGCCGCCTTCGTTAATGACGCGCGCGCCAAAGCCGAGACATTCACCACCCTCCAACAAAGCGGCAATGTGCGGATGGGTTTTGAAAGCTTGAAAACGCGCGAAGACATCGGCCGGATCGTGATCCAGATGCACCGTCAGCCCAACGCTCGCCGTGCCATCTTCCATCACATAAACAAACCCGCCACCACCGATCCGATCCGGCAAAGGCCAGCCCAAGGTATGGATCAGCGTGCCCGCCGGCGCAGCGCCCGCGCGCAGACGCCAGCGATCCTTCAGACCCAAGGCATACGCCTGCGGCGTGGGTCGAAGCCCAAGTTTTTCTTCGAGAATTCGGGTGAGCGAACCACGCGCGCCTTCAGCGAGCAGCGTCCAGCGCGCATGGATTACAACGCCGGGCTGGAAATCACTACGCAGTTTTTCATCTTTACCAAGGCCCAGATCACCCGTCAGCACGCCCTGTACGCGCTCGCCATCCATCAACACATCCACGGCAGCAAAGCCCGGCAAGACATCAACGCCGAGCGCTTCGGCCTCGGCCGCAAGCCAGCGGCACAGCCCCCCCAGACTGCCCATGACACAGCCAGTCTGGCGCGTCATAGGCGGAGTGAGCCAGCCGGGCAATCTGAAACTGCGTTTTTTAGTAAGCCAACAGATTTTTTCGAGAGAAACCGGCGTAAAAGCTTGCGCGCGAGCACGCCAGTCCGGCAATAGTTCATCGAGCGCACACGGATCGAATGCCGCACCAGAGAGCAAATGGCTGCCGACTTCAGCACCTTTTTCCAGCACGCAAACGGATAGTTGCGGAGCACGCTGTTTCAGACGGATCGCCGCCGCGAGTCCGGCCGAACCCGCGCCAATGATGGCCACATCGTATTCCAGCCGGTCTCTCACCACATCCATATTCAATCAGCCCATCCATTCAGCTTGCAGATCGTGCTCGGTCGCACCGGTAATGCGCACGCGAATGAGATCACCGACCGCAACCTTGCCCGACCCCGCGCGCAGACGCACCACGCCGTCGATTTCCGGCGCGTCGGCATAGCTGCGTGCCACCACTTCGGTGCCCATCGCCTTGCCAAACTTGATGACCGGATTCACTTCATCGACGAGCACGGTCATTTCCTGACCGATGCGACGTTGCAGGCGCGCGGCGCTGATCTTGGCCTGATGCGCCATAAAGCGGCGACGGCGGTCTTCCTTGATGTCTTCCGGCACGGGATCAGGCAGCTCGTTGGCTGTGGCGCCATCAACGGGCGAGTAGGCAAAGCAACCGACGCGATCAAGCTGGGCTTCGTCAAGGAAGGCCAGCAGTTCTTGGAATTCTTCTTCGGTTTCGCCCGGAAAGCCGACGATAAAGGTTGAGCGCAGGACGAGATCCGGACAGATTTCGCGCCAGCGCTTGATGCGACCCAAGAGACCTTCGACATCGCCCGGGCGCTTCATCAGCTTGAGGATGCGCGGGCTCGCGTGCTGGAACGGGATATCAAGGTAAGGCAGGATCTTGCCCTCGGCCATCAGCGGAATGACTTCGTCGACATGCGGATACGGGTAGACGTAATGCAGACGCACCCAGGCGCCGAGCTTGCCGAGTTCGACTGCCATTTCAGTCATGCGCGTCTTGATCGGCCGGCCGTTATGGAAACCGCTGCGGTATTTCAGGTCGACGCCGTAGGCGCTGGTGTCCTGCGACACAATCAGAAGTTCTTTCACGCCCGATTGCACGAGCTTATCGGCTTCGCCGAGCACTTCATGAATCGGCCGCGATTCCAGATCGCCGCGCAGACTCGGGATGATGCAAAAGGTGCAACGGTGATTACAGCCTTCGGAAATTTTCAGATAGGCATAGTGCTTGGGCGTCAGTTTGACGCCTGCAGGCGGCACAAGATCGACAAAAGGATCGTGCGGCTTGGGCAGATGCGCGTGCACATGCTCCATCACCGCTTCTTTGGCATGCGCGCCGGTCACGGCGAGCACCTTCGGATGCGTCTGGCGCACAACTTCGCCATCGTTCTTGGCGCCAAGGCAACCCGTCACAATGACTTTACCGTTTTCTTTAAGCGCCTCGCCGATCGCATCGAGCGACTCTTGCACAGCGCTGTCGATAAAACCGCAGGTGTTGACGACGACCAGATCAGCGTCATCGTAGGAAGAGGAAATCAGGTAACCCTCAGCGCGCAGCTGCGTGAGG
>CAXYUI010000162.1:0-4953 GCA_964291975.1 uncultured Formivibrio sp.
GGTGCGCGCTGCACAGCGGGTCTACGCCAAGGGCGGCGATTTGGTCATACTCGCGCTGGTTCCCACCGGCGCTGAGGTCATCGCCGACGGCAGCATCCATGTTTATGCGCCTTTGCGCGGGCGAGCGTTGGCCGGCGCGCGCGGCGACGTCAGCGCCCGGATTTACACCACCTGCATGGAAGCTGAACTGGTATCGATTGCCGGTATTTACCGCACCTTGGAAGAAGCTTTGCCGGAGGCCATCAAAAGCAAACCGGCGCAAATTTATCTCGATCAGGAAAAAATCGTGATCGAATCGCTTAACGAAATCAATTAATTCAGGGGATTTGATAGTGGCCAAGATCATTGTGGTGACCTCGGGCAAAGGCGGTGTTGGCAAAACAACAACCAGCGCCAGCTTTGCTTCCGGCCTGGCTTTGCGCGGTTACAAAACCGTGGTGATCGACTTTGACGTCGGCCTGCGCAACCTCGATCTCATCATGGGTTGCGAGCGCCGCGTGGTGTACGACTTCGTCAACGTGATCCAGGGCGAAGCCAATCTGCGCCAAGCGCTGATCAAGGATAAAAACTGCGACAACCTCTTTGTGCTGCCAGCTTCACAAACCCGCGACAAAGACGCGCTGACCCGCGAAGGGGTGGGCAAGGTCATCGAAGAACTCATCCATGACGGCTTTGAATATATTGTGTGCGACAGCCCGGCCGGCATTGAAACCGGCGCCTTGCTGGCGCTCTACTTCGCCGACGAAGCCATCGTGGTCACCAATCCGGAAGTCTCCTCGGTGCGCGATTCCGACCGCATCATCGGCATTCTGGATGCCAAATCGAAAAAGGCTGAAGAAGGTGGCACGGTCAAAACCCACCTCTTGATCACGCGCTACAGCCCCAAGCGCGTTGACGCGGGTGAAATGCTTTCACTGGACGACGTGCAGCATCTGCTGCGTATTCCGCTGATTGGTGTGGTGCCAGAATCAGAAACCGTGCTGCAAGCCTCCAACGACGGCACGCCGGCCATCCACATGCAAGGCTCGGATGTCTCTGAAGCCTACAAGGACGTGATTGGCCGCTTCCTCGGTGAATCCAAGCCATTGCGCTTTATTGAAGTACCCAAGACGCCGTTCTGGAAACGGCTCTTTGGAGGTTAAGCATGTCCATTCTCGATTATTTTCTTGGCCCCAAGAAAAAGACCGCCTCGGTTGCGCGTGAGCGCTTGCAGATTATTTTGGCGCACGAACGCGCCGGTTTGAGCGGCCCGGATTACCTACCCCAGTTGCAAAAAGAACTGGTCGCGGTGATTTCCAAATATGTCTCCATCAATCCGGATGACATCACGGTATCGCTGGATCGCAAAGACGATCTGGAAGTGCTGGAAGTGAATATTGTGTTGCCAGAAACGGCCAAACGCTGACGCCAGCCGCCCAAGCGCAGTAGAATCATTCTCATCTACCCGTTTACGGCCACGTTTTGTCATCAATCTGGGGGAGCTTCGGCTCCCCTTTGCACAGAAGAAACATCATGCCCATCATCATCAAAACTGCTGAAGATATTGAAAAAATGCGCATCGCTGGCCGGCTGGCCGGAGAGGTGCTCGATTACATCACGCCGTTTGTAAAACCGGGCGTCACGACCGAAGAAATCGACCGTCTCTGCCACGATTACATGGTGAATGTACAAGGCTGCATTCCCGCGCCGCTGAACTACGCCCCGCCCGGCTACACGCCTTATCCAAAATCAATTTGCACTTCGGTCAATCAGGTCATCTGCCACGGCATCCCCAACGATAAGCCCTTGAGAAATGGGGACATCGTCAATATGGACATCACCGTCATCAAAGATGGCTACCACGGCGATACCAGCCGCATGTTCATGGTCGGCGACAATGTAGCCAGCCACGCCAAGCGGCTCACGCAAGTGACGTTTGAATGCATGTGGATCGGCATTGAACAGGTCAAACCGGGCGCGCGCTTGGGCGACATTGGTGCAGCGATCCAGAAATACGCGGAAAAAGCCGGGTATTCGGTGGTGCGCGAATTCTGCGGCCACGGCATCGGCCGCGGTTTTCATGAAGATCCGCAAGTGCTGCATTACGGCCGCGCCGGCACGGGCGTCGAACTGAAACCGGGGATGATTTTCACCATCGAGCCGATGATCAACGCCGGCAAACGCGAAATCAAACAGCTTTCGGATGGTTGGACCATCGTCACTCGCGACCGCAGCCTGTCAGCACAGTGGGAACACATGATTCTGGTCACCGAAACCGGCTTTGAGGTACTGACGCAATCGGCCGGTTCACCCGAAAAACCTGCTTCTTTGCTGCTGGGATAAAAGACCATGCCCGCGATCAGCGAACTTCGCCAATCCTATCAGGACGGTCGCGCTGCGCTGCGTGATGAGTTCGCTGATCCCAACCGCGCCATCCCGGTTTTGCGCGCGATTTCTGCGTTGCAGGATCAAACCCTGCGTGCCTTGTGGCAGCTGCACGACTTTCCTGATGATCTGCTGCTGATCGCTTACGGCGGTTATGGTCGCCAAGAGCAGTTTCCTCATTCCGATACGGACATTCTGATCTTGCTCCCCGACACGCCCACGCCCGCGCTGCTGGCTCGGGTGGAAGTGCTGGTCGGTCAGCTTTGGGATCTGGGCATGGAAATCGGCCACAGCGTGCGCACGCTCGATGAGTGTCTGGCCGAAGCTCAAAACGACGTCACGGTACAAACTGCGCTGCTTGAAGTTCGCCTGCTCACCGGCAACCCCCACCGTTTTGCCCGATTCCGTGAAGCCGTGCACAGCCACCTAGATCCCAAAGCTTTTTTTGAAGCCAAACTGATCGAGCAACAGGCGCGCCACGGCAAATATCAGAACGCCACCTACAAGCTCGAACCCAACCTGAAAGAAGCGCCGGGCGGCCTGCGTGATCTGCAAATGATTAACTGGGTCGTGGCTGCGCTACGTTTGGGGCGCAACTGGCGCGCCCTGTTCCGCTTGGGTTTGATGACGCATGAAGAGCACCAGAAATTGCGTCATGCCGAACGGGTGCTGCGCAGTCTGCGCATCCAGCTGCACTGGGTAGCACGCCGTCACGAAGATCGTATCCTTTTCGATTACCAGCATCAGCTCGCCGCCGATTTCGGCTTTTCCGATTCAGCCGACGGTCTGCTTTGTCTGCGCGCGTCGGAAGCGATGATGGCGCAGTATTACCTGGCAGCGCGCGTGGTCAGCCAGCTCGCGCCCCTTTTGCTGCAAAGCCTCAAGACCCGCATCTACTCCCAGATTGGCGTCACCATTACGCCGATCAACGAACGTTTTCAACTGAATGGCACGCGGCTCGAAATCACCGCGCCCGAAGTGTTTGAGCGCGAACCTTCGGCGATTCTGGAAACGTTCTTGCAATTTGAGCGCCAGCGCGCGGTCACCGACATCGCGCCCCAAACGCTGCGCGCATTGTGGAACGCCCGTCCGCATATTGATGATGCTTTTCGCGCCGACCCAAAAAACAAGCAGCTGTTTCTTGATCTGTTCCGCGAGCCACGCGGGCTCACGCGCATTTTGCGCCGCATGAATCAGTACGGCGTGCTCGGTCGCGTCATTCCGGCATTCGGCCACATCGTCGGGCGCATGCAGCACGATCTTTTTCATGTGTATACGGTGGACGAGCACACGCTGATGGTGCTTCGCAATCTGCGCCGCTTTGCCCAAGAAGCCTTCACCCACGAATACCCGCTGTGCTCACGTCTGATCGCTGAATGCAATCATCCGGAAACGCTCTATCTGGCCGCCCTCTTCCACGACATCGGCAAGGGGCGCGGCGGCGATCATTCGGCCATCGGCGAGCAGATCGCGCGCGACTGGTGCGCCGAGCAACCGATGGCGCAAGAAGACCGCGAGCTGGTGGCTTGGCTGGTGAGGCATCACCTGGTGATGTCACAAGTCGCGCAAAAACAGGATGTGTACGATCCGGACACCGTGGCGCGCTTTGCGGGTTTGGTGGGCAATCAGCGCCGACTGCGCGCGCTCTATCTTTTGACCGTGGCCGACATTCGCGGCACCAGCCCGAAAGTCTGGAACGCCTGGAAAGCCAAGCTGCTCGAAGACCTGTTCAAAGCCACCAGCCGGCTTTTGACCAGCCAGAACATCACGCTCGATTCGTGGATGGAAGAGCGCCAGGAAGAAGCCCTGCGGCTTTTGCAACTCTACGGCTTGCGCCCCGAAGCCCATGAGTCGCTCTGGCGTGAGCTTGATACGGTTTATTTCCTGCGCAACGATGCCCGCAGCATTGCCTGGACCACCCGGATGCTGCATTCGCGCATCCATACCACCGAACCCGTGGTGCGCGCGCGCCTTTCTGAATCGGGCGAAGGCTTGCAAGTGCTGGTTTACACCCGCGATGAAGCGGACTTGTTTGCGCGCATTTGCTGCTTTTTCGAGCGCGCTGGTTACAACATTTTCGATGCGCAAATCCATACCACCCATCACGGCTATGCGCTCGACAGCTTTTACGTTTACATCGCCGACAACAAAACCGGGCCTTATCGCGAGCTTATCAATTACGTTGAATTCGAGCTCGCGCGGGAAATCTGCAACCATGCGCCGCTACCCGAACCGCAGCGCCACCGTGTTTCGCGCCAGCAAAAACACTTCCCGGTTGAGCCTCATGTCTTAGTGCGCCCTGATGAAAAAAGCGGCAAGTACCATGTACTCTCGGTACTTGCGGGGGATAGACCCGGGCTGCTGTTCACCATTGCGAGCGTACTGGCCCAGCATCGCATCGAGATCCATTCGGCCAAGATCATGACCATGGGCGAACGCGCAGAAGATCAATTTCTGGTTTCTGGTGAGGAATTGAACGAGGGGAAACTACAGATGCAGCTCGAAACAGATTTGCTGCAGCATCTGCACGCTTGAAGATTGGTGCTAGCCACCATGCAAATCAGTATGGGTCGGCAGGATTGAAAGCCA
>CAXYUI010000163.1:0-4944 GCA_964291975.1 uncultured Formivibrio sp.
GTGCGCTGATTGGCAGCATTGTTGGCGCTTTTTTCTTTCCGCTGGGGCTTTTGCTGGGGCCGTTTCTGGGCGGGGCGCTGGGCGAGTGGATTGCGCGGCGCGATGCCTTTCAGGCTGGCCGGGTCGGCGCGATGAGTTTGCTTGGATTCATCCTTGGTGCACTGGCCAAGGCGGCGATCGCCATCATGATGCTGGCGCTGTTTGCCGGCGCATGGTTGTGGGATTGAATTGTTCAGAAGAAAACGATAGGGCCGGCCAGATCTTCCGTTTGCACTTTCTGGGCGTAATCAAGTTCGCGGTGCCGCAATGCCGTGCTGGCGCGGATGTGGCGCAGTTCAACCCGGCCGGTTTGGGGATGAAAGCGGATCGTGCGCGCGCAATCGCCGCCCAGATCGACCGCCAGCACCTGAATGCCTTCCAGTTGCAGATAGCCCAGCGCGAATTCGGCGTTGCGAATGCCGATCTGGCTGTTGATGCCGCCCAGTACGGCCGCGCCACCGAAGACCTTGGCGACCAGATGCTTGCGATCCGCACCGAGGCGCATGCAGCTGTTGATCAGCAATTCCATCGCATAATCGCCGTAGCGCGCTGATTTATCGGTGCCGGCGCGGGTCGGATCAAGGCTGCCCTGAATCGGCAGCATGAAATGATTCATCCCGCCTATGCCCTTGACCCAATCGTACAGACAGGCGGAGACGCACGAGCCGAGCAGGGTGGCCAGCACGCGGCCTTCTACGCTGACTTGGCAATCGCCCGGCAGGATTTGCAGGGGCGGGGTGGCAGCCGCTGGCGTCATGAATGTCCTCCTTGTGCGCTGCCGGATGTGTACGCGGCATAAGCCAGCCTAAACCATCGATGTTTCATGTGCTGATCCCGTCAGGCCTGATGGTCAGGCGCTGAATCGATGGGCATCATGATGAACGGAGAATGTCCATCTCGGTTTTCTGGCACAATCGATTCGGCATCAAGATCAACTGTCAGGGGTTATATGTTGAAGACGTGGTTTCAGTGCTTGTTGGCCAAACAACAGTGCTTGCGCGAACACCGCATGTTGAAATGGATGGGGCCTGCCGTTCACCATCCTCGTCTTTGGGGTTTTACCCGTCAGGGCGTGGCGCTGGGTATCGCTGCCGGCCTGTTTTTTGGTTTCATGGTTCCCGTTGGCCAGATTCCCTGCGCCGCCGCCCTTGCTGTTTTCCTGCGCGCCAATATTCCGGTGGCGGCTGCTGCGACTCTGGTGACCAACCCCTTCACTTTTGGCCCGATTTACTATGTGGCTTACTGTCTGGGCGATTGGGTGTTGGATCTCTTGAACTTCCTGCATCTGGATCCGGCTGCTTTGGGCAACGGCGCTGAGGTTATGACGGGTTGGTTGGGCAAGATCGCAGCCATGGGTTTGCCGCTCTTGGTTGGACTCGCGCTCTTGGCGTGCGTGCTGTCTTTTCTTGGTTATCACACCGTCAACTGGTTCTGGCGTCTGCGCGTGAAACGCGCCTGGCGTACCCGTCAATTGGCGCGCGCGTTCTGAGGCGGCGCCGGCCGCAGCGCTTCTTTCAAGAAGCGCGCCTGTGATGTGACGACCCAAACAAAAAAGCTGCCTTTCGGCAGCTTTTTTGTTTCCAACATTGCTTATCGCGGCAGGACCGATTCACCCATCAGGAAGGCATCAACCTCGCGCGCGGCTTGGCGACCTTCGCGGATTGCCCAAACGACGAGCGACTGACCACGGCGCACGTCACCCGCGGCAAAGACCTTGGCCACGTTAGTCGCATAGCAAGCTTCGCCGTCGGTCGTCGCCTTGGCGTTGCCACGGCCGTCTTTCTCGATGCCAAAGCCTTCGAGCAAAGAGGCGACCGGATTGGTGAAACCCATCGCCAGGAAGACGTGATCGGCCGGGATTTCTTTTTCTGAACCTGGCACTTCGACCATCTTCATCTGGCCAGTCTTGGCGTCTTTCTGCCATTCGACCGTGGCGATGACCATGGACTTGAGCTTGCCGTTTTCGCCCTTGAATTCCTTGGTAGTGATCGCCCACTGGCGCTCGCAACCTTCGTCGTGGCTGCTGGAAGTGCGCAGTTTCAGCGGCCAGTACGGCCAGGTCATCGGCTTGTTTTCCTGAACCGGCGGCTTGGGCATCACTTCGATTTGCAGGATAGACTTGGCGCCCTGACGGTTGGACGTGCCCACGCAGTCAGAACCTGTATCGCCGCCGCCGATCACGACGACATGCTTGCCCTTGACGTTGATCGGGTTGGCGCCGTCGCCCGCGACTTCCTTGTTTTGCGGAATCAGGAATTCCAACGCGAAGTGCACGCCGTCGAGTTCGCGACCCGGGATCGGCAGATCGCGCGGGGTCTCGGAACCCGCGGTGATCAGTACGGCGTCGAAATCTTTCATCAGCTTTTTCGGGCTGATCTTTTCCTTGGCATCGGTATTGATGCCCTTGGGCAGATCGGCGTCGCCGATGTAAACGCCAGTCTTGAAGGTCACGCCTTCCGCGCTCATTTGCTGCACGCGGCGGTCAATCAGCACTTTTTTATCGAGCTTGAAGTCCGGAATGCCATAGCGCAAGAGGCCGCCAGCGCGCGAACTTTTCTCGAATACCGTCACATCGTGACCGGCGCGGGCGAGCTGCTGGGCGGCGGCCATGCCGGCAGGGCCGGAACCGACCACTGCCACTTTCTTGCCCGTCTTGACCGGATTGATCTGCGGCGTAACCCAACCGTTTTCCCAAGCCTTGTCGATGATCGCGTGTTCGATCGACTTGATGCCGACCGGCGGCTCGTGAATGCCGAGCGTACATGCAGATTCGCACGGTGCCGGGCAGATGCGGCCGGTGAATTCCGGGAAATTGTTGGTCGAGTGCAGCACCTTGATGGCCTGCTCCCAGTTGCCGCGATACACCAGATCATTCCAGTCCGGAATGATGTTGTTGACCGGGCAGCCGTTATTGCAGAACGGCACGCCGCAATCCATGCAGCGCGCGCCCTGAATCTTGGCTTGATCGTCGGTCAGGTGGGCGACGAATTCCTTGTAATGCTTCTTGCGCGAATCAGCGGCTTCGTAGCCTTCTTCCTGGCGCGGATATTCCATGAAACCAGTGGGCTTTCCCATTTTTTATTTCCTTCAAATCGGTTTACGACGCGGGCGGACTGCGCCGCCCACGGGTATTTAAGCCGTTGCCTCGGCCGGGCTCGCCATTTCCTTGAGGGCGCGGCGGTATTCCTTCGGCATGACTTTGACGAAAGCGGCGCGGGCGGCTGGCCAGTTTTCGAGCAGAGCCTTGGCGCGCAGACTGCCGGTGTACTTGAAGTGGTTTTCGATCAAATGCTTGAGGATGACATCGTCCGCCTCAGGCTTGCCGCCGCGTTCCATGGCATGCCAAGTCGCGGTTTCGCTTTGTTCGGAGGCCGCGACCACCGCTTCGAGATCGACCATTGCCGCATTGCATTTCTTGGCAAATTGCTTGTTGGGATCGTAGATGTAAGCCACACCGCCCGACATGCCGGCGGCAAAGTTGCGGCCGGTTTCGCCCAGAACAACGACCGTACCGCCGGTCATGTATTCGCAACCGTGATCGCCCACGCCTTCGACCACTGCTGCCGCGCCGGAATTGCGCACGCAGAAGCGTTCGCCCGCCACACCGTTGAAATAGGCTTCGCCGCTGGTGGCGCCAAACAGCACCGTGTTGCCGACGATGATGTTATCCGGGCCGAAACCGCGGAAATCGTTCGGACTGCGCACGATGATGCGCCCGCCGGCGTTGCCCTTGCCGACGTAGTCATTGCCTTCGCCAACCAGATCGAGCGTGATGCCGTGAGCGAGGAAAGCGCCAAAGCTTTGCCCTGCCGTGCCGTTGAGCTGGATGTGGATGGTGTCAGTGGGCAAGCCTTCCACGCCGTAGCGCTTGGCGACTTCACCCGAGAGCATCGCGCCGACCGAGCGGTTGATGTTCTTGATGTCGGAGATGAACGACACGCGCTCACCCTTGTCGATGGCGGGTCTGGCCTTTTCGATCAGCTTGTGGTCAAGGGCCTTTTCCAGCAGGTGATCTTGCGTTTCCACGGCGCGAACCGGGGAGTCGACCTGTGGTACGTGGAAAATCTTGGCAAAGTCCAGACCCTTGGCTTTCCAGTGCGCGATGGCGGCTTTCTTGTCGAGCAGGTCGGCGCGGCCGATCAGGTCTTCGAACTTGCGGATGCCCAGTTGCGCCATGATTTCGCGCACTTCTTCGGCGACGAAGAAGAAGTAGCGCACCACATGTTCCGGCTTGCCGGAGAACTTCTGGCGCAGTTCCGGATCTTGCGTGGCCACGCCCACCGGGCAGGTGTTCAGATGGCACTTGCGCATCATGATGCAGCCTTCGACGACCAGCGGTGCGGTCGCAAAGCCCATTTCATCAGCGCCGAGCAGCGCGGCGATCACCACGTCGCGGCCGGTCTTCATCTGGCCGTCGGCCTGCACCACGATACGACCGCGCAGGCCGTTGATCATCAAGGTCTGCTGGGTTTCCGCCAGACCCAATTCCCACGGCGAACCAGCGTACTTGACGGACGACAAGGGCGATGCGCCTGTGCCGCCATCGTGACCAGCGATCACCACGTGGTCGGCCTTACACTTGGCCACGCCGGCTGCCACCGTGCCGACGCCCACTTCAGACACCAGCTTCACCGAAATGCCGGCGGCCGGGTTGACGTTCTTCAGATCGTGGATCAGCTGAGCCAAGTCTTCGATCGAGTAGATGTCGTGGTGCGGCGGCGGGGAAATCAGGCCGACGCCCGGCACGGAATAACGCAGCTTGCCGATGTATTCAGAGACCTTGCCGCCCGGCAATTGGCCGCCTTCGCCAGGTTTCGCGCCTTGCGCCATCTTGATCTGGATTTGGTCGGCGGAAGCCAGGTATTCGGCGGTCACGCCAAAACGGCCAGAAGCCACTTGCTTGAT
>CAXYUI010000164.1:0-4905 GCA_964291975.1 uncultured Formivibrio sp.
GCACTCGTAGGCATCACCCGCGCACGCCACAAACAGACTGCGGCCACACACAACATCAGCAGGGTTCTTTGGGTCGGCACGGCCATCCCGGCCAGCAAACAATAAAGCAAGGCCGTGAATACCCCGGCAATCAAGGCGGCGCGTTGTGCGCTAAAGCGGCCAACCAGCAGCGGAATGCGCCGCCAAAGCCCATTGACAAACCATGCCGAAAAACCCGCCAGCATAGTGATGTGCAAACCGGAAATGGAAATCAGATGAGTCACGCCGGTCGCCGCAAAGCGCTGCCATTGCGCCTGAGGGATTCCGCCCTGATCGCCGACAGTCAGCGCCACGATCACGCCTTGATATGTCGCGTGCGGAATAGCCTGTCGAATACGCTCGCGCAGTGCGGCACGCATGCGCGTCAACCATGCTGCGCCAGCCATACCCGGCTCACGCACACCCGATTTCACCGTGGCCGTTGCGCCAATACGCTGTTGCGCAAACCAGCCCTCCAGATCGAAACCGCCCGGGTTGATCTGACCATGCGGGACTCTGAGCCGGATTGTTAGCCGCCAGATTTCCCCAGCGCGTACCCGATCAGGCGGCCCGTACCAATGGATCTGAATACGCTCGGGCAGCTTGGCCTGCGGCGTCAAAACGGTTGCGGGCTTGAAAATAAAACGTGTGCCAAATCGTGTGACCTGCGGCAGATCAGCCACATACCCGATCACTTCCACATTTTTGCCAACCCACTCCGGATCGAGCCGATCGGCCAGAATCCACGCCGCACGCCAATCCGCCCAGAAAAAACCAGCCAGCAACGCAATCAGCAATACGCCTTTTCGCCGCCGCCAAAGCAACAAGAAGACCAGCGGGAACGCGAGCCCCCAAGCCAGCCACGGCAATGCGGATAATCCATGTAAAACACAAACCCCTGTCACAAAAGCGATCAGCGTGGCGAGATAGCGCAGCAACACAATAAGCACCAAGGAAACGGGGGTTTCAAGTCTAGTTGGCTACCCCGAATTTTCTGCAAAGCGTGTATCCGTGAATGGCCTGGCAACGAGTCATTCAGGGCGGGATAGATCCATCGATTCAGTGTGGGTGCATTTCCGTGTTGGGTTTCTCCGCCGAAAGTCCGGACGCCGTGAGCGGGTTTAACCAGGCTCAAAGGCTCGCTCAATCTTTACCGGATAAGCCAAGTTCGCCGGCGATCTGTTGCATTGCTTTCTTAAAGACACAGCAAGATTCACAACAAACCCGTGTAGCCTTATAGTCTCGAAACTATTGAAAAAAGCGGGTGCCCCGTGTCGAGATTTTTGCTTGCTGCCCTCTTATTGCTCAACAGCGGCCTTGCCTTGGCTTCTGAAAAAAGCCAGCCGCTACGCATCTTGCATGTCATGAGCTTTCATTCGCCGTATCGCTGGACTGATGGCCAATTGGCCGGCTTCAAACAAGGTCTGGGCGCAGATGTGCGGGTTGAGTATCGTGTGCTGCAAATGGACGCCAATCGCAACAAAACGCCGCAAGCCAAGGAAGAAAAAGGCGCAGAAGCCCGAGCGATCATTGAATCCTGGCGACCCGATTTGGTGTACACCAGCGATGATGACGCGGCGCGTTATGTGATCCAGCCGCACATCAACACCAACACCCCGATGGTCTTTAGCGGCGTGAACAAGAATCCTGAAGATTACGGTTTTAATAATGCCAAGAACGTCACTGGCGTGCTTGAGCGCGAGCATTTCGTCGAAACCGTGCATTTGCTGCAAAACATCGCCCCAGGCATTCGCCGACTGGCCATTATTTCCGACGACGGCCCGCAATTTACGCCCATGCTGCAACGCATTCAGGACAATCGCGGCCGCATTCCGGGCGTGCAAATTACCGCGACAGATATCGTGCGCAACTATGCAGATTTCCAGAAAAAAGTGCTCTCCTATCAGGATCAGGCCGATGCGATTTTGCTTTTGGGGATCTTCACCTTGCGCGATGAAAAAGGGGTGAGCGTGCCTTATCCGGAGGTGCTGCGCTGGATGGCCGAAAACAGCAAACTGCCCGATTGCAGCTTTTGGATCGACCGGATTTTCCACGGCACGCTCACCGCGATGACCGTCTCCGAACACGCACAAGGCTTGGCCGCCGGCCAGCTCGCTCGCGCCATCTTGATCGAGAAACGCGCCCCCTCCAGCCTGCCGATGCGCCCGACTTCCAAAGGTCATCCGGCCATCAACCTGGCACGAGCACGGCAGTTGGGTCTGAAAATCAAATCAACCCAATTGCTGACCGCTGAAGTGATTCCCACCTACCAATGGGCTCGATGATGCGCTTGGGACTGCGCAGCAAAATTATCCTGATCGTGCTGGGAGCCATGCTGCTGGCCATGGGCATTACGGCCAGCGCCTTCGGCGTGCTGTATGCCCGCCAGCAAACCGAAGTCATCGAATCGCGCTCTTTAGCCATTGCCAAGGGCTTGGCGCTGCAACTTGAACGGATTGTGGCGCTAGGCCTTAATCTGCGCGATTTGCATGGCTTTGAAGAGCAGTGCCGCGAAGTCTTGAGCGCTTATGAAGGCTTGTCCTACGCCATGGTGGTCAGCGAAGGTCGCATCCTGTTTCACAACGAAGACAGCAAAATAGGATTGACGCTGACCTCGCCCGCACTGATTAGTCTCATCAAAAAAGGCGAAGCAAGCACCATCGACCCGCGCGATGACATGCTGGTTGCCCGGGCACCGGTCGACACGTATGACGTGACCGCCGCGCATGTGATTGTTGGTTATCCGCGCATGTTGCTGCAGCGTGATCGCAACACCCTATTGATGATCTCGCTGGGTATTGGTTTTTCATCGGTGGGACTGTGTTTGCTTTTGTTGTATTTCAGTCTCTCGCACTATGTACTGGCGCCAATCCAACGCTTTATCAGAACCACGGAAGATATTCGCAGCGGCCGCGCCAGTTACGAAGTGCGCCTGCCTTTGCACGGGGAAATCGAACTCGACACCATGATGCAAGCGTTCAACAGTTTGCTCGACGAAATCGCCCAACGCGAGCGACAACTGCTGATCGCCAGCGAAGCGGCCAAAACAGCCAGCCGCGCCAAATCCGATTTCCTGGCAGTGATGAGCCATGAAATTCGCACCCCCATCCACGCAGTGCTGGGCATGACCGAGTTGATGCAGGGCACGGAACTGAACGACAAGCAGCGGCGCTATATCACGCGCATTTATGAAGCCAGCGGCATGCTGCTCAATCAGGTCAACGAAGTGCTGGATTTTGCCAAAGCCGAATCGGGCGAGCTCAAGATCCTGCGTGTGCCCTTCGATCTCAAGCAATCCATCCATGACAAAGTGGAAGTTTTTAGCGAGTTGGCGCGCAAAAAAGGCGTGGCGCTGGCGCTGGTTCTGGCCGAAGACTTGCCCGAAACGGCATTGGGCGACCCCTATCGCTTAGGGCAAATCATCACCAACTTGCTTAGTAATGCATTGAAATTTACCGAAACAGGGCGAATCGACATTGAAGTGAGCAGATATGGACGATTTATCCGCATCCAGGTCCGCGATACCGGCTGCGGCATTCAGCCTCATTTACTCGGTCAGATTTTCGAACCCTTCCGCCAGGCCGATAATTCACCCTCGCGCCAATACGGTGGCAGCGGGTTGGGACTGGCAATTGTTCGCCATCTGACCGAAGCCATGGGCGGCACGGTCAATGCCAGCTCGATTCCCGGTCAAGGCTCATGCTTCCAAGTCCAGCTGGACTTGCCTGCCGTTTCCTCTTCATCCCCTTCTGTAACGGAAAACCCCACATGAAAATCCTGTTGGCTGAAGACAACCAGATCAATCAGGAACTGATCCAGGATTATCTGGAAGACACTGATTGTGAAATTCAGTTTGCCGAAAACGGTTTACAAGCGACGCGCTTATTCGCAACGCAGCGTTTTGACGTGATCTTGATGGATTGCCATATGCCGATCATGGATGGCTTTGAAGCAACCCAGACCATCCGCGAACTGGAACGCCGCAATACGCTCAATCCAATACCGATCGTCGCCGTTACCGCGCATGCCATGCAGCATGAACAAGATCGCTGTTTTTTGGCTGGAATGAACGACTACCTCAGCAAACCTTTTTCACGCGCAGATCTGCTGGGCAAACTAAAAAAATGGACCCCCGCCTGAGCGAGGGTCACATCATTTAAACCTGAGGATTACGCAAGCGCGGATCGCGCCGCATTGGGAAAGGCTCACGCAGCTTGATCCAGCTGGCGACGGGCGGATTGTAGAAATGTGAGCGCTCTCGCAGATTTTGCAGCACGCCCGCCGGCGTCAGGCCAGCCAGATCGCGCACGTCGCGAATAAAATGGGACTGGTCAAAATAGCCCGCATCCAGCGCGGCATCGAGCAAACGCGCTTTCGGATCGGTCGCCAGACGGCGCGCAGCCGATTGCATCCGCGCCAGTCGTCCAAAATACTTGGGCGTCACGCCATAGGTGCTTAAAAAACGGCGCTCCAGATGGCGGCGGCTGCAGCCAGCTTCTTCAGCCAATTGCGCAATGCGCAGCGTCGGCGTGGTATAGAAACGATCCAGCAAAACATCGAGCGGGTCTTGCTCAACCACTTTGAGCTGGCGTGTCAGAAAATCCGACAATAACTCGACACGCTGCGAATAACTGTAGGCCTGTGCCAGCTTTTCCAGCACCTGCCCCACTTCATCTCCCCAGAGCGTGCTCGCGGGCACGATTTGATCCTGTATCTCGGAAAAACTCGGCTCGATGAAATGACGCAAGCGTCCAGCCCGGATATACGCGGTCACAAAACCGACTGAGCCTTCGGCAGCCAGATCAAAAACGCGGTGGCGATTGGACATGATGTAGGCGCGCTCGGCAAAAGATTCGCCAGAGTGCACATCCGTCATCCGGTAGGGCG
>CAXYUI010000165.1:0-4903 GCA_964291975.1 uncultured Formivibrio sp.
GGATGCTCAAAATCATCCTCGGCGCCGCGCATGAACTCCGGATACCAAGGATCGTTGCGGATCGGGATTTGCAGCGCCGCCAGATGCGCGCGCAGTTGATGCTTTTTGCCGCTGTGTGGCCAAAGCCGGTACTTGGCCCACGCACCGCGGATTTCCAGCAATTCGATCAGGGTTTCGCTATTGGGCGAGCCGGGCACTTCGTGCATGGTAAAGAGGTCGGGGCGCTCTTCGATCCGGCTGACATGCGTGCACGGCAAGACCAGATCGGGGCGATACGGGGCGATGGCGTGGTATTGCTTTTTCACCTCGCGCCGCGCAAACAGAGTCTGATAGGCATGGCGATAAGCCGGGTCAGCGCAGAATAGCATCAGGCCGGCGGTGGCGCGGTCGAGCCGGTGAATCGGCGTGAGTTCAGGCAGATTCAGCGCGGCGCGCAGACGGGTCAGCAGCGTTTCGCGCAGGTGATTGCCAGTGGGGATGCTGGCCAGAAAATGCGGCTTGTCGGCGACGACGAGACGCTCGTCGCGGAAGAGGATTTTCTCGCGGAACGGCACGGGCGGTTCATTGGGCACTTCGCGGTAATACCAGAGCATCTGCCGCGCCGGATAGGGGCTGTCCACGGCAAACGGCTGGCCGTCCTGATTGACGAGATCGCCGCGCGCGAGCCGCGCCTGCCATTCCGCCACATCGATATGCGGAAAGCGCTCGACCAGAAAACTCAGCAGATCCGGCCATTTGCCATTAGGTAAATCCAGATGGCTGGGGGTGACGCCGTCGATCATCGGCAAGGGGGCGTGATTCATGGCTGCGCGAGGCAAAGAAGGAAACAGCGGAGTTTAATGCGATTCGGGTGTGGCGGGAGCGACTTGGCTTGGTGTCATTTTGACAAGACGAGTCAAATTGACACAGGTCAGCCCGGAGTCATTTTGACTCATGCACAGTGCGGTATTTCAGTATTGTTGTTTGAAAACAGTGAGCTGTCCGATTTGGCACGCTTCTCGCTATTAGATCCTTCGATTTCAACCCCGATTAAACCGAAGGAGTTTTCATGTTTTGCGTGCAATGTGAACACACGATCCGTACCCCCCAAGGCAATGGCTGCAGCTATGCGCGCGGCATGTGTGGCAAGACGGGTGAAGTATCCGACCTGCAGGACATGCTGGTTCACCTGCTGCAAGCCGTTTCGACCTATGCCGTGGCCGCACGCAAAGTCGGCGTGATCGATGCTGAAATCGACGCCTACGCGCCGCAAGCATTCTTCTCGACTCTGACCAATGTGAACTTCGATGCCGACCGCATCATTGATTTCAGCCGCCGTGCCGAAGCCTATCGCAACGATCTGCGCGCCCGCTATGAAGCTGCCTGCGCCGCACAGGGCGTGGCTGTGGAACTGCTGCCACCGGCCGCGCATTACAAGCTGCCCGACGCCAAGACCGTAATGCTGTCCGATTCGCTGCAGTTCGCGCTGAACCGCCAGAAAGCCGAAGTCGGCGAAGACATCATCGGCCTGCGTTTGCTGTGCCTCTATGGCCTCAAGGGCGCCGCTGCCTATATGGAACACGCCCGCGTGCTCGGCCAGACCGATGCAGCCGTTGCCGGCAAATACCACGAATTCATGGCTTACCTGGGCAGCAACCCGGCCGATATGGGCGGCCTGTTCCAGTGCGCGATGGACATCGGCACGCTCAACTACAAGATCATGGAAATGCTCGACCGTGGCGAGACCGAAACCTTCGGCCACCCGGAACCGACCCGCGTGAACACGCAACCGATTGCCGGCAAGGCCATCGTGGTTTCCGGCCACGATCTGCACGATCTGGAACTGATCCTGCAACAGACCGAAGGGCGTGGCATCAACGTCTACACGCACGGCGAAATGCTGCCGGCGCACGCTTACCCTGCTTTCAAGAAGTACACCCATCTGGTTGGTAACTACGGCACGGCCTGGCAGAACCAGCAGAAGGAATTCGGCGCTTTCCCGGGCGCGATCGTGATGACCTCGAACTGCATCGTCGATCCGAACGTCGGCCAATACGGCGCGCGCATCTTCACCCGCAGCATTGTCGGCTTCCCGGGCGTGACCCACATCGCCGATAACGATTTTGGCCCGGCAATCGAAGCCGCGCTGGCCCAGCCGGGCTTTGTCGCTGATGCCGCGCCGGTGTACACCACCACCGGTTTCGCCCGCAACGCCCTGATGGGCGCCGCCCCGGCGGTGATCGAGCAGGTCAAGGCTGGCAATATCAAGCACTTCTTCCTGATCGGCGGCTGCGACGGCGACAAGACCGAACGTACTTATTTCACCGATCTGGCCAAGGCTGTGCCGCAAGATGCCCTGATCCTGACGCTGGCCTGCGGCAAGTTCCGTTTCAATACGCTGGAATTCGGCGACATCAACGGCATCCCGCGCTTCCTCGATATCGGTCAGTGCAACGACGCCTACTCGGCGATCCAGTTGGCGCTGGCGCTGGCCGATGCCTTTGAGTGCAGTGTGAACGAGCTGCCGTTGTCGCTGGTGCTGTCGTGGTTCGAGCAGAAGGCAATCGTGGTGTTGCTGACCCTGCTGGCGCTGGGCATCAAGGACATCCGTGTCGGTCCGACCGCACCGGGCTTCCTGACCCCGAATCTGGTGGGCGTGCTGAACCAGCAGTTTGGTTTGAAGCTGATTACCTCAGTTGAGGAAGATCTGGAAGAGATGCTGGCGGCATAAGTTTTATGCGCCTGACGGCGCGGGGGTTTAGGGCGGGGTTCCGCCCCCGCAGGGCAGGTACCTTTCTTTGCTTCTCCAAAGAAAGGTACGAAAGAAAGGAGCCCCGGCCTTTGCCGCCCCTCCGGGGTGCCCTGCGTCGGTCGCGAGCCTAGGGTCTCGCTCCACTCCTCGGCGGCCAGGAACGGGTTTGAGTGTACTAACACCGGCATGGGCTTCGGTGACTGGAATACCCAGCCAAAACCGTTTACTGAAAGCGGAGCAGCTTGTGTCCCAGTGGTTTGCCTATCCCCTTGCGCCCCGTCGAGCATCGCAGGCGGGCGCGGAGGTTTCGGCGAGCACTGTTTGAGGCCACAGGCCGAGTTGCGCAGCCGCCGTGACCTGCGAGAAGCGCAGAGCACCCGGCGCGTGCGAATCTTCGATTCGCTCAGCGAAGGGCGGGGTGCCGGGGGCGGCTTTGGGGTGTTGGGGGCTTTGCCGAGACAAAGACCCCAACCTGCCCTGCGGGGGCGGAACCCCGCACCTAAATTAACCCGCCGAAGGCTAAATCTTTGAATCTCAGAGTGAAACCATGAACACACGCTTTGAACCCACCCTCTGGCAGGGCGAAACGCCTTTGACTTGCTGCGCCCGCCGCGAAGAAACCCGCGATGCCGCGACTTTTACGCTATCGGCCGATGGTCAGGCTTTTCGTTTCTTTGCCGGGCAATTTCTCTCGGTCGGCGTCGAGATCGACGGCCGCACCCATTGGCGCGCCTACTCGATTTCGTCCAGCCCAAACCGCAGCGACAGTCTCGACATCACGGTCAAGCGCGTCGATGGCGGGCTGGTTTCGAACTGGCTGCTCGATCATCTGCTGCCCGGCATGAAGCTGCCTGCGCTTGCGCCGGCGGGTGAGTTTGGTCTCGATGGTCGCCCTTTGCCGCAAGCCGTGTTGTTGTTCTCGGCCGGCAGCGGGGTGACGCCGATGTATGCGATGAGTCAGCATCTGCTCGAAACCCGCACCGAGGTCGAAATCCATTTCTTTCACAGCGCGCGCTCGGAAGCCGACTTTATTTTCGCGTCCCAATTACTGGCGCTGGCGGCAGGGCAGCAGAACTTCTACCTGCACCTCTTTTTGACCCGACCAGAAGGCGGGGTCGACAGTCATCGCGGTCGACTGGATGCGGAACGGCTCAAATCGCTGCTCCCGCACGGCAAGACGATGGCGGCCTGGTTGTGCGGCGCAGATGGCTATATGGACGATGTCAGTAGTTGGCTGAGTGAGGCTGGCGTGGCGGCGATTTATCGCGAAAGCTTCACGCCGCCGACGATCGAAATCGCAGCGGATGCCGCGCACTACACGCTCGACGTGCCGGCTTTTGGCAAAACCGTGGACATTGCCGCAGGCGAGACGCTGCTCGACGTGATGGAGCGCGAAGGTCTGCCTATCATCGGCGCTTGCCGCACTGGCGTGTGCGGTTCGTGCAAGTGCAAGGTGCAAAACGGCGAGGTGACTTCGACCAGCACGCTGGCGCTCACGCCTGACGAAATCGCCGCCGGCTTTGTGCTGGCATGCAGCTCGACTGCGCAAAGCGATCTGACCGTTTCACTGAATTGACTTTCAAGCCCGCCAAGGGCAACTATCTGGAAATTATTCTCAACAAGGAAAGACCATGACTGAATCCATCCACGGCCACGAAGTGCTGCATTTCATGCTGGAAAATCCAGCCGGTTTCACCCGCGAAAGTCTGGAAGCCGCAATCATCGCCCGCTTTGGCGCGGACGCGCGTTTTCACACCTGCAGCGCCGACGAAATGACCGCCGCGCAACTGATTGATTTGCTGGAAAAGAAAGGCAAGTTCGTACCGGTCGGCGACGGCTTTAACACCGAAGCGGGCATGATCTGCGCGCACTGAAATGGCTCAGCGGCAAATCATCCCCTTTGTCACCGATCCAGGTTTTCGGTATCGCCAACGCGAACTGAAAACCATGACGATCATGGTGGGCATGTATTGCCGCGCCCATCACGGCAGCCACGCGCAGCTTTGCCAGGACTGCGCAGCGCTGCTTGACTACGCCACCCGGCGTTTGCAGCGCTGCGTGTTTGGCGACGCCAAGCCCACTTGCGCCAATTGTCTGGTGCATTGCTACGCCAGCGATCCGCGCGAAAGCATGCGCGCCATCATGCGCTGGGCCGGGCCGCGCATGTTGCTG
>CAXYUI010000166.1:0-4852 GCA_964291975.1 uncultured Formivibrio sp.
GATGCCGTGCTGCTGACCAAGGGCAAAGATAATCCGGCAGCGATGGCATTCTTGAAATATTTGCAGAGGGAAAAGGGGCGTGCTGTGATCCATTCCTTTGGATATGAAACCCGATGAATTTCACGAGTCATGACTGGAGCGCGGTGGTATTGACGTTACAACTGGCTGTCACCACCACCGTGATTCTTCTGCTGCTCGCGATGCCGCTGGCTTGGTGGCTGGCGCGCACCTCATCCCGATTCCGAGGCGTAGTCGGCGCAATGACGGCCTTGCCACTGGTTTTGCCGCCGACGGTCTTGGGCTTTTACCTGCTTTTGCTGCTCGGCCCGCAAGGCCCGATTGGCGCATTGACCGATACCTTGGGATTGGGGCAACTGACTTTCAGTTTTCCTGGCCTGGTAATCGCCTCGTGTATTTATTCGCTGCCTTTTGTGGTTCAACCCTTACAAAATGCGTTTGAAGCCATCGGTGATCGGCCGATTGAGGTGGCACTGACTCTGCGCGCTTCACCATGGGATGCCTTCTGGAGCGTGGCTGTTCCGCTGGCTCGCCCCGGTTTTTTGACGGCGGCGATTCTGGGGTTTGCCCATACGGTGGGTGAATTTGGCGTGGTGATGATGATAGGCGGCCATATTCCCGGCAAAACCAATGTGATTTCCACGGTGATTTTCAGCCATGTGGAAGAGGGGAATTATGTTGCTGCGCACTGGCTCTCTGGCGGCATGATGCTGCTTTCATTTTTGGTGCTGCTGGCGCTGTATACCTTGAATCCCACGGCGCGGAGGAAGCATGGCTGAGGGTATTCAGATTAATGTCGATTTGGTGCGTCCAGATTTTCGTTTGCGCGCAGATCTTGCATTGCCCGGTCGTGGCGTCACCGCCTTGTTCGGCCCTTCGGGTTCGGGCAAGACCACACTCTTACGCGCACTGGCCGGGCTGGAGCGGGTTGCTGGCGCCTCGATCCGTGTTAATGGCGAGATTTGGCAGGACGCGACGCGCTTTTTGCCTGTGCATCGCCGCGCCATCGGCATGGTGTTTCAGGAGCCCAGCCTGTTTGCGCACTTGTCGGTACTGGGCAATCTGGAATACGGGCAAAAGCGCATTGCGGCTTCGGCGCGCCGGATTGAACTGGGGCAAGCCGTGGAACTATTGGGCATTGAGTCTTTGCTGACTCGTCAGCCCGATGGGCTTTCGGGGGGCGAGCGACAACGTGTGGCGATCGCGCGCGCGCTGTTGACGAGCCCCGGCCTTTTGCTGCTGGACGAACCGCTGGCGGCGCTCGATGCCAAGCGCAAAGCTGAAATCCTGCCTTATTTGGAAAAACTGCACGACGAGCTCGATATTCCGATGATCTATGTCAGCCACTCGCCCGATGAGGTTGCACGGCTGGCTGACCATCTGGTGCTCCTCGATCACGGCACGGTCGTGGCCAGCGGCAGTTTGTCGGAAACCCTGGCGCGGCTTGATTTGCCTGGGGTGTTTCGCGATGAAGCCGGCGTGGTGATCCATGCCACGCTGCTGGCGCATGAACCCGAAGATGCCTTGAGTCGTTTGCGCTTTGCCGGCGGCGATCTTTATGTGAACCAGCGCGCCTTGCCGCTGGGGCATGTTGTGCGCTTGCGTATTGCCGCACAAGACATCAGCGTGACGCTGGCGCCACAGCGGGATACCAGTATTCTCAACGTCATCCCGGCCACGGTTGTTGATTTTGCCGATACTGATCATCCGGCGCGCGTGCTGGTGCAACTTGATGCCGGCGGCGTAGCCTTGTTGGCGCGCATTACGCGCCGCTCACTGCGGATGCTCGATCTGCGGCGCGGTCAGCCGGTCTGGGCGCAGATCAAGGCGGTGGCTTTGCTCAACGACTGAGCATTCGCCGTGCTCACCGCTTGGCCTGACCATTAGACAGGTAAGGCCGGGGGGCGTATCTTGCAGCCATGCAAATGGTTTGATTGGGGCGGTTTGATGTTTAACGAATTTTTTTCGACCGCGCAGATGTTCGGTCATGCCGCGCTGATCCTGAGCATGGTGTCGTTTTCCCGCAAGAACGACGGCCATTTCAAGCTGTGGCTGACCAGCCAAAATCTGGTTTACGCCACCCATTTCTTTCTGATGGGCAATTTGGCCGGTATGGCCGGCGCTTTGCTTTCGGCCACGCGCAATGTGCTTTCCTTGCGTACCCGTGCGCTCAGTGTCGCGGCGGTTTTGTTGCTGATTAATTTTGCTCTGGGTTTTGTGGTGGTGAAAGCGGCCTGGAATGTCATTCCGCTGATTGCCACCGCGGTGGCCACGATTTCAATGTTCCGCCTGCAAGGTTTGCAACTGCGCTACGGCATGTTGTGCGCCACCTTGCTCTGGTTGATCAACAATATCCTGACCGGATCGATCAGCGGCACCATCATGGAAATCCTGATCGCCATCATCAGTTGCATCACCATTTACCGCCTGCGCCGAGAATTGCTGCCCGCAGCGCCTTAAAAAAAACGCCCCGGAATCGGGGCGTATTTTCGTGCCAAAGCTCTGTTACAGCTTGCCGGCCACCCCGCCGACCACGCCCTCAAGCGCTGCGGCGAGGTTTTCTGGCTGTGTGCCGCCAGCTTGCGCCATGTCCGGACGACCGCCACCCTTGCCACCGACTTGCTGGGCGACAAAGTTGACCAGCTCACCGGCCTTGACCTTGGCGGTGGTGTCGGCGGTGACGCCGGCAATCAGCGCCACTTTGCCATCAGCGACCGAGGCCAGCACGATCGCGGCGGTCTTGAGCTTGTCTTTGAGCTTGTCCATGGTTTCGCGCAGCGCGGCGCTGTCAGCGCCTTCGAGCACAGCGGCGAGCACCTTCACGCCATTCACATCGCTAGCCTGATTGACGAGTTCATCGCCCTGATTGGCGGCCAGCTTGGCTTTCAGACGGGCCAGTTCCTTTTCCAGATTCTTGACCGTGTCCTGGATGCGGCCGACCTTGGCCACCAGTTCACCCGGCTGGGCTTGGGCCGCGGCGAGCGCCTCCTTGATTTCGTTTTCCTGGGCTTGAACCAGTGCCAGCGCGCCTTCGCCAGTCACGGCTTCAATCCGGCGGATGCCGGCGGCGACGCCACCTTCGGCGATGACCTTGAAGAAACCGATATCGCCGGTGCGGCCGACGTGCGTGCCGCCACAGAGTTCGGTCGAGAATTCGCCCATCTTCACCACGCGGACTTCATCGCCGTACTTCTCGCCAAAGAGCGCCATGGCGCCGGCTTTGATTGCGTCGTCGTAACCCATGCTGGCGATTGCGACCGGCTTGTTGTGCATGACAACGTGGTTGACCAGCGCTTCGACCTTGGCGATTTCTTCGCCAGTGACCGCTTTCGGATGCGAGAAGTCAAAACGGGTGCGCTCCCAAGTCACCAGCGAGCCTTTTTGCTCGACGTGGGTGCCCAGTACTTCGCGCAGCGCGGCGTGCAAAAGGTGGGTGGCCGAGTGGTTGCGCGTGGTCGCCATACGCTTTTTCAGATCGATGCTGGCGGTGACGGCATCGCCGACTTTCAGGCTGCCGCGCGCGAGCTGCCCTTGATGGCCAAACACATCGGCTTTCACTTTTTGCGTGTCGGTGACATCAAAAAGGGCATCGAGTCCGCCCGTGGCGAAGATTTCGCCCACGTCGCCGGCTTGGCCGCCCGATTCGGCGTAGAACGGGGTGTGATCGAGCACGACCACGCCTTCATCGCCGGCATTGAGCTGCTGTACTGCTTCGCTGCCTTTGTAGAGCGCGATGACCTTGGCTTCATAGCTGGTCTCGGAGTAGCCGTGGAAGTACGAGGCCGCGCCTTCATAGGCGAGACCCGCGGCCATCTTGAATTGGCCGGCTGCCTTGGATTGCTTGCGCTGGGCATCGAGTGCGGCTTCAAAGCCGGCCATGTCCACCGACAGGCCACGCTCGCGGCACACGTCGGCGGTCAGGTCGATCGGGAAACCAAAGGTGTCGGCCAGCTTGAAGGCGGTCGCGCCATCGAGCACGGTCTTGCCGCCGGCCAGCGCCGAGTCGAGCAGTTCCATGCCATTGGTGAGCGTCTTGCCAAAGAGTTCTTCTTCCAGCTTCAACGCGTCTTCAATATGAGCCTGGCGCGAGCGCAGTTCCGGGTAAGCGTCGCCCATGATTTCGGCGAGCGGGGCGACGAGTTTGTGGAAGAACGCGCCTTTCTGGCCGAGCTTGTAGCCGTGGCGGATGGCGCGACGGATGATCCGGCGCAGCACATAGCCGCGGCCGTCGTTCGCAGGCAATGCGCCGTCGGCAATCAGGAAAGCGCAGGCGCGGATGTGGTCAGCGATCACTTTCAGCGACGGGGTGGTTTGGTTGTACTCCACGCCGGTGACTTGGGCGGCGGCTTTGAGCAGATCAGCAAACAGGTCGATTTCGTAGTTGGCGTGCACGCCTTGCATCACGGCGGAAATGCGCTCCAGACCCATGCCAGTGTCCACCGACGGCTTGGGCAGCGGGTGCATCACGCCGGCTTCGTCGCGGTTGAACTGCATGAACACGTTGTTCCAGATTTCGATGTAGCGATCGCCATCTTCTTCCGGCGTGCCCGGCAGGCCGCCCGGAATATGCGCGCCGTGATCGTAGAAAATTTCAGTACACGGGCCGCACGGGCCGGTGTCGCCCATGGCCCAGAAGTTGTCGGATGCGTACTTGGCACCCTTGTTGTCGCCAATGCGGATCACGCGCTCAGCAGCGAGGCCGACTTCCTTGTGCCAAATATCGAAAGCTTCGTCGTCTTCGGCGTAGACCGTCACCCAGAGCTTTTCTTTGGGCAGATTGAGCCATTGCGGGGAGGTCAGAAATTCCCAGGCAAAGAAGATCGCGTCGCGCTTG
>CAXYUI010000167.1:0-4841 GCA_964291975.1 uncultured Formivibrio sp.
CCTCGCGCTCGCCCGCTGGCTCGCCAGCCGCGACAACCCGCTCACCGCCCGCGTCGCCGTGAACCATCTCTGGAACCGTCACCTCGGCGCACCGCTCGCGCCCGTCGTGTTCGACCTCGGCCGCAAGTCCGGCACGCCGCCGCACTATCCATTACTTCCACGCCAATGCGCGCCGCGATCAAATCTTGATACAGCTGCGGATGCGGAAAACGCAAGCGTTCGCCCGTGCCCAGCAAAACCACTTCCGGCACAAAATCGAGCGCACGCGCAAAGTCATACCCCGCCAGATCATCAAATCGCGCCGGTCGCCAGACTTCGATTACCTGCGGCGTAACCAGCAAACTGCCGCGATGCATCTCGCCATTGATGCCGACATGATCGCCGGCAAAAGTCGTGAACTGATTGCGCCCATCACGCGCATCCTGTTGCAACTTCATGTCTTTCTCCTTTTTTTCTGCATTCTAAGGGCATCAGGCATTTCCAAGCAGCGATCTTTCGCTAGAATACGAGGTTCCCCTCGGCCGCCCAGGAACGGGACATGAATCGTAAAATCCACAAATCGCACAAACTGGCCAACGTCTGCTACGAAATCCGTGGCCCGGTGCTCGAACGCGCCCGCCAGATGGAAGAAGAAGGCCAGCGCATCATCAAGCTCAATACCGGCAATCCACAGGTATTCGGCTTTGACGCGCCCGAAGAAATTACCCAGGACATGATCCGCAATATGGGTAACGCGGCGGCGTATGTGGATTCGAAGGGCATCTTCCCGGCGCGCAAAGCGATCATGCATTACACGCAGGAAAAGAACATTGCTGATGTGACGGTGGACGACATCTACATCGGCAACGGCGCGTCCGAGCTGATTGTGATGGCCATGCAAGCCCTGCTCAATAATGGCGACGAAGTGCTGGTGCCGATGCCGGACTATCCGCTGTGGACCGCTGCCGTGAATCTATCCGGCGGCCATGCACGTCATTACCTGTGCGATGAAGCCAACGGCTGGCTGCCGGCGCTGGACGATATGCGCGCCAAGATCAATGAAAAAACCAAAGCCATTGTCGTCATCAATCCGAACAATCCGACCGGCGCTGTGTATCCGGATGAGGTTCTGAAAGAAATCATCCAGATCGCTCGCGAACACAATCTGATCGTTTGCGCCGATGAAATCTACGACAAGATTCTGTACGACGGTTACACCCACACCTCGATGGCTTCGCTCGCCGACGACGTGCTGTTCCTGACCTTTAACGGCCTTTCCAAGAACTACCGCTCCTGCGGCTACCGCGCGGGCTGGATGGTGGTTTCGGGTAACAAGCGCGATGCCACGGACTACATCGAAGGCCTGAATATTCTGGCCACCATGCGCCTGTGCTCGAACGTGCCGGCGCAATACGGCATCCAGACCGCGCTCGGCGGCTATCAGTCGATCAATGATCTGGTGAAACCGGGCGGCCGGCTCGCTCGCCAGCGCGACATCGCTTATGACGCGCTCAGCACCATGCCCGGCGTCAGCGTGGTCAAGCCGCACGGCGCGCTGTATATGTTCCCGCGCTTTGATCCGGCCATGTATCCGATCAAGGATGACCAGCAGTTCGTGCTTGAGCTCCTGGAAGAAGAACGCGTTCTGCTGGTGCAAGGCACGGGCTTTAACTGGCAGAAAACCGACCACGTTCGTGTGGTGTTCCTGCCCAATTCCGACGATCTGACCGATGTGATGCAGCGCATTGAGCGCTTCTTGAGCAATTACCGAAAACGCCACGGCACGGCGTAACAACAAAAGAGAGACGAAGATGAATCCGATCAAAGTGGGTCTGTGTGGCACTGGCGTTGTTGGCGGCGGTACAGCCACCGTTCTGCAACGCAATGCCGAAGAAATCGCGCGTCGCGCCGGTCGCCCGATTGTCATTACCATGGCCGCCACCCGCGAGCCAGAGCGCGCCCGCGAGCTGTGCGGCCCCAATGTGGTGATTACCGACAACGCGCTTGAAGTCGCCCGCAACCCGGACATCGACATCGTCGTTGAATTGATTGGCGGCACCACCATCGCCAAAGAAATCGTGCTGACCGCGATTGAAAACGGCAAGCATGTCGTCACTGCCAACAAGAAGCTGATCGCCGAATACGGCAACGAAATCTTCGCCAAGGCGCAAGAAAAAGGCGTGACCGTGGCTTTCGAAGCTGCGGTCGCCGGCGGCATCCCGATTATCAAAGCGCTGCGCGAAGGCCTGACCGCCAACAAGATCGAGTGGATCGCCGGCATCATCAACGGCACCAGCAACTTTATCCTGACCGAAATGCGCGACAAGGGTCTGGCCTTTGCCCACGTGCTGGCCGAAGCCCAGCGCTTGGGTTACGCCGAAGCCGATCCGGCTTTTGACATCGAAGGCCACGACGCCGCGCACAAGCTCACCATCATGAGCGCGATTGCTTTCGGTATTCCGGTGCAGTTTGACAAGGCCTATCTGGAAGGCATTTCCAAACTGGCCGCCGAAGACATCACTTACGCGCAACAGCTCGGCTATCGCATCAAACTGCTCGGCATCACCCGCCGCAAGCCGAACGGCATCGAGCTGCGCGTGCACCCGACCCTGATCCCGCAACAGCGTCTGATCGCCAATGTCGATGGCGTGATGAACGCCGTACTCGTCAAGGGCGACGCCGTCGGCGCAACGATGTATTACGGCGCGGGCGCAGGCGCCGAGCCGACCGCTTCGGCCGTGATTGCCGATCTGGTTGACGTGACCCGTCTCGCCACCGCCGACCCGGAAAACCGCGTGCCGCACCTCGCGTTCCAGCCTGGCCAAATGGGCAATCTGCCGATTCTGCCGATTGATGAAGTCGAGACCTGCTACTACCTGCGCATCAACGCGCAAGACAAGCCGGGCGTACTGGCTGAAATTACCCGCATTTTTGCCGACGCGGGCATTTCAGTGGATTCGATGTTGCAAAAACCAGCCAGCGATGCGCGTGCCGACATCATCATCCTGACGCACTTGGCCATCGAGAAAAACGTCAATGCAGCGCTCGCCAAGATTGAAGCGCTGGACGCAATCAACGGCAAGGTGGTGAAGCTGCGACTGGAACATCTGAACGGCTAAACAATTTGGAACATCTGGCGGGCGAGAAGCCCGCCTTTATGCATTTAAAGTATTCAGCGCCAAACCGGCATCAGACCGGGCGCAACAACAAGAGGAAAGCAGGATCGTCGGGACATAAGCGCCAATCGGCGCAAGAGAGGGGCGGCATGGCAGTCTATCGGGGAGCGTGCCAGTGTGGCGCGATTTCGTTCCATCTGGAAACCAGGGTCAAGCGCGAGCATTGGCCAGTGCGCATTTGTCAGTGCGATTATTGTCGCAGCCAGCGAGTCGGTCATACGCAGCCGCCCTTTGGCCGCGTACGCTTTGACCACAGCCCGGAGCACATCAAGCGCTACCACCATGGCCTCTTTCCGACCGACTTTCTGGTCTGCCCGCATTGCGGCATTTACGTCGGCTCGATCATGCGCGAACGCAACGGCTCTTTTGTGGTGCTGAATCTGGCCGCCTTGGGCGAATCCGAAGATTGCGCGCATCCACCAGCCGGCGAATGGACTGCGGTCGTCACGGTGATATAAATCCGGCGGGTCGATGACCCGCCCTACGGATTAAGGCATGCAGAAAAATCTGAAATTTGTGCTGGTCTGGCTGGCGATTGTCTTGATCGCCTACCTGATTTTCGCCGAAATCGATTTACCCAATGCCGATGCAATCGGCACACCGATTTTCCTGCCCATCGGGATTTTGGTGTATTTAGTCTGGAAGCTGATTGACCGATTCAAATCGTGATTTATAGGGCGGGTTAGCGAGCAAGCGCGTCCCACAGGGATTCCCTTCGGTCATAAGCCGCAAAATTTATGGCATATTAAGCGATAGTCAGCGCGGATCAATGAACCGCCCTACAAAACTGCAGAACTTACCTGTTTCAAAACCAAAACGGAAGGTGCGGCATGAAAAGAGCCACTCTGTTTTTAGTCTGCCTATTTCTCCTAAATGGATGTGCGACTGTTTTTAACCCTACCGAAGGGCAATTACGGATTATGTTTAGCCAACGCCATCTGCATGGAGCTAAAACATTTATGCAAACAGAAATATCTTCAAAATCGTGCACACAACAAATTTCAGCCTATCCAGATCCAAAATCAAGTCCGGCGCATCTCATCTACACACATCCAGATGGCAACCAAGAACGGGTTGTCCGCACCAAATACATAGCAACATGCGGTGACGTTGTAAGGGCAACCAAAACAATACAATTTGGACAAAAAAGTCTTAGTGTAATTCAAGACAATGGATCCACATTTGACATTTCAATTTATATGTACACAGTGAGGTAAGTTAATTATGCAGCCAGCTCGCCCCTATTATCTTTTCACCCTTCTATTTTTGGCAGCTTGCGCCTCGCCCCAGCCAAAAATAGAAATTACAGAATTACAGATGAAAAATGCCAAATTTATCGTCAGCTCAAATGCTGTTAATTTCCCAGACTGCAGGGGTACAGAGCGCTTAGTGACACCTGACTTATCCAGCCAGCGCCAGCAATATATTCAAAGCAGCTCCGGCCACAAATCCCCCGTCATCAGCATGCAATTCAAATTAAAGTGCGGGAATTTTGAAAAAACCAGCCCTCTGCTTTTGGGGGCTAGGGGCTATATTGGCAGAGAGAGAAAAGATGGGAAAATCGAACACCTCTGGATAGACCCCCAATAAACTATTGGAAACAAATAGCAATGAAATACATCTCCACCCGTGGCGGGATGCCGCCCAAGTCCTTCTGTGAAATCCTGTTGGGTGGCCTCGCCCCCG
>CAXYUI010000168.1:0-4798 GCA_964291975.1 uncultured Formivibrio sp.
TCAAACATCTGCTGAAGAATGTCTGGCGTTTGCTCAAACCGTTCTGGGTGTCGAAAGAGGCGTGGAAAGGCTGGGCCTTGCTGGCGCTGATCCTTACGCTGACTGGCGGCTCGGTGTATATGAGCAAACTGCTCAATGAATGGAACAACGGTTTTTACAACGCGGTGCAGGCGCTCGATTACCCGGAATTCAAGCGCCAGCTCTGGCGTTTTTCCTGGCTCGCGGCGATCGCGATCATCATTGCCGTGCACAACACCTATTTCCGCCAGATGCTGGAAATCATCTGGCGGCGCTGGCTGACCGAGAAAATGCAGGCCGACTGGCTCACTGGGCAGAATCACTACCGCCTGCAGCTGACTGACAGCCAGACCGACAACCCGGATCAGCGGATTGCGGAGGATGTGGCTGAATTCGTCAGCAGCAGCCTGCGGCTTTTTCTGGATACCCTGCGCGATATCGCCACTTTCCTCACCTTTGTCTCGGTGCTGTGGGGCTTGTCCGGGCCGATTTCCTTCATGCTGGGCAGCCAGCCTGTCACCGTGCCGGGTTATATGGTCTGGGTCGCCGTGCTGTATGCGGTGCTGGGTACGGCGATTACGATTCTGATCGGCCGTCCGCTGGTTCGGCTCAACTTTCTGCAACAACGCTTTGAGGCGGATTTCCGTTTTGGTCTGGTGCGCTTGCGCGAAAACAGCGAATCGGTGGCGCTTTACGGCGGCGAAGCGCGCGAGGACAGCGTGCTGCGCACCCGCTTCACGGAAGTCGTCGGCAATTTCTGGCGCTTGATGAAAAAGCAGAAGATGCTGGGTTTCTTTACCTCCGGCTATTACCAGATCGCCATCATCTTCCCCTTTGTGGTTTCCGCGCCGCGCTACTTCGCCAAGGAAATCCAGCTCGGCGGGCTGATGCAGATCGCCTCGGCGTTTGGCCGGGTGCAAGAAGCGCTCTCCAGTCTGGTGGACAACTTCACCGTGTTCGCCCGCTGGAAGTCGGTGGTCGACCGTTTGGCGACCTTCCAGCAAAGTCTGGATCGCGCCGCCGATCTTCCTGTGCTCAAGCCCGCCCGCTTTGGGGCTGCGCTGAGCGTGGCCGGTCTTTCCGTGCTGCGCCCCGACGGCCATGCCCTGATCGCCGGGCAGGACTGGCAGTTACAGGCGGGCGAGCGACTTCTGGTGCAAGGCCCGTCCGGTTGCGGTAAATCGACGCTCATGCGCGCGCTCGCCGGTATCTGGCCCTATGCCCATGGCGAAGTGGTTTATCCGCAAGAAGGCGAAGTGCTGTTCCTGTCGCAAAAGCCCTATCTGCCGCTGGGCAGCTTGCGTGAAGCGCTGTATTACCCGGCTGCGCCCACGAATGACGAGCGCGAACTCTTGGACCTGCTGGCGCTGGCGGGGCTGGCTGATCTGACGCCGCGCCTTGATGAAGTCGCCCCCTGGGGCCATATCCTCAGTCTGGACGAGCAGCAGCGCGTGGCTTTTATCCGTGCCTTGCTGGTGCGCCCGCGCGTGCTCTTTATGGATGAAGCCAGCTCTGCGCTGGATGCGGCGTCTGAGGCGAGGCTTTATACGGCGATTCGCGATCGCCTGGCCGATGCCATCATCGTCAGCGTCGGTCACCGCGAAAGCCTGAACGAATACCATAACCGCACGCTGCGCTGCGTCGCGCCCGCGACCTGGCAACTGGCCTGAGAATAAAAATGACCCCACCACTGAAGAACGATGTTTTCCTGCGCGCGCTCCTGCGTGAGCCTGTTGAGTACACCCCGGTCTGGCTGATGCGCCAAGCCGGGCGCTATCTACCCGAATACCGGCCCACGCGCGCGCGCGCCGGGTCTTTTTTGCAGCTGTGCAAGTCGCCAGAACTGGCGACCGAAGTCACGCTGCAGCCGCTGGAACGTTTCCCGCTCGATGCCGCGATTCTTTTTTCCGACATCCTGACCGTGCCCGATGCGATGGGGCTGGGTCTGTATTTTGCCGATGGCGAAGGCCCCAAGTTCGAGCGCCCCTTGCGCGACGAAGCCGACATCAAAAAGCTGACTGTGCCCGATGTCGGTACTGAACTCAGCTATGTCTTTGATGCGGTTTCCAGCATCCGCCGCGCGCTCGATGGCCGCGTGCCGCTGATTGGTTTTTCCGGCAGCCCGTTTACGCTGGCCTGTTACATGATCGAAGGCGGCGGCTCCGACACTTTCAGCCGCGTCAAAACCATGCTCTACGATCGCCCCGATCTCCTGCATCACATCCTCGACATCAACGCCAAAACGGTGGCGGATTATCTGAATGCCCAGATCGAAGCTGGCGCGCAGGCGGTGATGATTTTCGATACCTGGGGCGGGGCGCTGGCTGCGGGCAAGTATCAAGAATTTTCGCTCGCCTATATGCAAGCCGTGATCAGCCAGCTCAAACGCGAGAACGAAGGCCGGCGCGTGCCGGTGATCGTCTTTACCAAGGGCGGCGGACTGTGGCTGGAAGAAATCGCTGGCATCGGCTGCGATGCGGTGGGGCTGGATTGGACCGTGGATCTGGGCGACGCGCGCCGCCGGGTCGGCCACAAGGTGGCGCTGCAAGGCAACTTCGATCCGAACGCGCTGTTTGCCAATCCGGCGGCGATTGAAGCCGAGGTGGCGCGTTTGTTGGCGCAGTATGGCGGCGGCACCGGCCATGTGTTCAACCTGGGTCACGGCATCAGCCAGTTCACCAATCCCGACCATGTGACCGCGCTGGTGGATGCAGTGCATCGCCTGTCTTGTCAGCAATCGTCAGGGAATTGACCCTTTGGGTGTGTCAGCTTTTCCTGTCACCAAAATGACGCTTTAAAATCGGGCTTGGCACTGCTTTTGTGCGTTGCAAGACGCTTTTATACACAAGACAAGATCAAGCGGATTAAAGGCCGTCAAGTTTTATTTTGGGACTGTGTTGTTTTTGTTGTTTTGTTTAAGTTGTTGTTTTAAAAGATAAAAAATATCTGTTTAATTTTTGGGCAATCTAGCGGACGTCAAGGCGGCATTGGCTTTGGACGCGATGTGAAGGTTCTCTCCACAAAGTTATCCACAGCATTTGTGCATAAGCGCCATAAACCCTTGCAGGCTGGGGCTTTGGGCTTTTTTGAGTGAATGAATGAGCGATTTTTATATCGAGGTTGCACTGGATTTACCGATACCCCGCCTTTTTTCTTACAGGTGTTGTGGGGTAAAGCCGGAAGTCGGCAGCCGCGTCATCGTCCCTTTTGGTGCTCGGCGCTTGTCAGGGATCGTGCTCGCTCATCCCGATTCGGCAGGGGAATACGCCGACCGCATCAAGGATGTGGAACTCGTCCCCAATGACATGCCGCCCTTGCCGGCAGAAGTCATCGAACTGTGCCGTTTTGCCGCGAACTATTACCAGCACCCCCTGGGTGAAGCGCTCTCGGCCGCCTTACCGACGGTGTTTCGCTCGTCTGCGCCTTTCAAACCCGCAGCGCCCGAGTTCGCCTACGTCTGCCATGATGTGCCGGCTTTGCTGGCGAGCATCTCGACGCGCGCCAAAGCGCAGCGTGCGGTGGCGGAAATGTTGGCGACGCCGCAATCGGCGCGTGCCTTGCGCGAACGCAATGCCAGCGGTTTGGCCTGGGCCAAGGCTTGGGTCGAAGCTGGCTTGGTGGCTGCGGTACCGCTGGAACAAAGCTATCCCGAACCGCAGGCTGCGCCGCAACTGAATGCCGATCAAGCCAGTGCGGTGGCTGCGATCAATGCCGCGAGCGGGTTTGCGCCGCATCTTTTATATGGCGTGACCGGCAGCGGCAAGACCGAAATCTATTTGCAGACGATTGCCACGGTGCTTGCACGCGGTGGGCAGGTCTTGGTGCTGGTGCCAGAGATCAATCTGACCCCGCAATTGGAAAGCCGTTTTCGCGCGCGTTTCCCTCAAGAGCGCATCGTTTGCCTCAATAGCAGCGTGACCGACACCGAGCGCGCGCGTGGCTGGCTGGCGGCAGGGAGCGGCGAGGCGGGCATCGTGCTCGGCACGCGGCTATCCGTATTCACGCCGATGCCGAGGCTGGAACTCATCATCATCGATGAAGAGCACGATCCTTCTTATAAGCAACAAGATGGCCTGCGTTATTCGGCGCGCGATGTGGCGGAGTACCGCGCCAATCAGCGCAAAATTCCGATTGTGCTCGGTTCCGCGACGCCTTCGATCGAAACCTGGCAGAACGCGCGGGCCGGGCGTTACCAGATGCTGACGCTGGCCGAGCGCGCTGTGCCCGGTTCTGAATTACCTCAAATCCAGCTCTTGCCGATGAAGCGCGCCCGGGCCATTGAAGGCATGCACAGCGAGGCGATTGCGGCGATCAAAGCGGCGCTGGCGCGGCAAGAACAAGTGTTGGTGTTTATCAACCGACGCGGTTTTGCCCCGGTGCTCGGTTGTGGTGAATGCGGCTGGATGGCGAGCTGCCATCACTGCGCGGTGCGCATGGTGGTGCATTTGTCCGAGCGGCGGCTGCGTTGCCACCACTGCGGCCATGAAACACGGATTCCGCCGGCTTGCCCGGACTGCGGGAATCAGGATATCAAGCCCTTGGGGCAGGGCACACAAAGGCTGGAAGCGGCGCTCTCGGATCTGTTTCCCGAAGCGCGTATTTTGCGCATCGACCGCGATTCGACGCGCAAAAAAGGCGAACTGGCCGCTGCGCTCGATGTGGTTCATTCCGGCGAAGCCGACATTCTGGTTGGCACGCAGATGCTGGCCAAGGGGCACGATTTTGCGCGGCTGACTTGCGTGGTCGTACTCAATGCCGATGCCGGATTATTCAGCGTGGA
>CAXYUI010000169.1:0-4796 GCA_964291975.1 uncultured Formivibrio sp.
TGAAATGCGCCCGCGTGATCGGTGACGTGCTGGGTAAATACCACCCGCACGGTGACTTGGCGGCGTATGAAGCGCTGGTGCGGATGGCGCAAAATTTCTCGCTGCGCTACATGCTGATCGACGGCCAGGGTAACTTTGGCTCGATCGACGGTGATTCGGCCGCGGCTTATCGTTACACCGAGTGCCGTTTGCGCAAGATTTCGTCGGAACTGTTGGCTGACATCGACAAAGAAACCATCGATTTCACGCCGAACTATGACGAAAAAGAACTCGAACCGACGGTTCTGCCGACTCGCATCCCTAATCTTTTGGTGAATGGCTCTTCCGGCATTGCGGTGGGGATGGCGACCAATATTCCGCCGCACAATCTGAGCGAAGTCATTGCTGGCGCGCTGGCCTTGCTGGCTAATCCGGAAATGTCGATCGACGAGTTGATCGATCTGATCCCTGCGCCCGATTTCCCGACCGCAGGCATCATTTACGGCATCGCTGGCGTGCGCGAAGGCTACCGCACCGGTCGTGGCCGCGTGATTATGCGCGCCCGCACCCATATCGAACCTTGCGGCAAGAATGGCGACCGTGAAGCGATCATCGTCGACGAGCTGCCGTATCAGGTGAACAAAGCGCGCCTGATGGAAAGACTGGCCGAGCTGGTGCGCGAAAAGCTGATCGAGGGGATTTCTGATCTGCGCGATGAATCGGACAAATCCGGCATGCGCGTGGTGATTGAGTTGAAACGCGGCGAAATGCCCGATGTCGTGCTCAACAACCTCTACAAACAAACCCAGCTGCAAGACAGCTTTGGCATGAATATGGTGGCGCTGGTCGACGGCCAGCCTCGCCTGTTGAATCTGAAGCAAATCCTTGAATGCTTCTTGCGTCACCGCCGCGAAGTGGTAACCCGTCGTACTGTGTTTGAGTTGCGTAAAGCGCGCGAGCGCGGCCACATCCTCGAAGGCCTCGCGGTGGCGCTGTCGAACGTCGATGAAATCATCGCGTTGATTAAAGCCGCCGCCACGCCGCCGGAAGCGAAATCGGCCTTGATGGCGCGGGTCTGGAAATCGGGGCTGGTCGGCGAAATGCTGGCGCGCACGGATGCCAGCGCTTCGCGCCCGGATGGTTTGGCCGAAGAATTTGGCTTTAGCGTGGAAGGTTATCGACTGTCTGATGCCCAAGCGCAGGCAATTCTGGAACTGCGTCTGCAGCGCCTGACCGGCCTTGAGCAAGACAAGATTGTGGATGAGTACAAAGAGATCATGGAGAAGATCCTCGATCTGCTGGACATCCTGGCCAAGCCGGAACGCGTGACGCAGATCATCGCCGATGAAATGAATGAAGTGAAGGCTGCTTACGGCGATGAGCGCCGTTCTGAAATCGTGGCTTTTGGTGGCGATATCAGCATCGAAGATCTGATTACCCCGCAAGACATGGTGGTGACGCTGACGCACACCGGCTATATGAAGGCCACGCCGGCTGAAGAATACCGCGCGCAAAATCGCGGTGGTCGTGGCAAGCAGGCAGCGGCGACCAAGGAAGACGATTTCATCGACAACCTGTTTGTCGCCAATACCCACGATTACATCCTCTGCTTCAGCTCGCGCGGTCGCGTGTACTGGATCAAGGTGTACGAGCTGCCGCAGGGCGGGCGCACCAGCCGCGGCAAGCCGATCATCAATCTCTTGCCGCTCGAAGCCGGTGAAAAGATCAATGCGATCTTGCCGGTGAAGGAATTCACCGACGATCAATTCGTGTTTATGGCGACCGCCGATGGCACGGTGAAAAAGACCCCGCTGACCGCGTTCTCGCGTCCGATGAAGCGCGGCATCATCGCGATCAATCTGGAAGAAGGCAATTACCTGATCGGCGTGGCGCTGACGCGTGGCGCTGCCGCAGCGATTTCCGATGATGAGCATGTCGATGACGAGCCGGTGTTGGATGAAGAACACCTGCAAGACGACGAGCAAATTCAGGATGGCGGTCAAATCATGCTGTTCTCCGATGCGGGCAAATCCGTGCGCTTCCACCAAAGCAAGGTGCGTCCGATGGGGCGTAACTCGCGCGGGGTGCGTGGGATGAAGCTGGCCGAAGGACAAAAACTGATTTCGCTGTTGGTGGCCGAGCACGATGAGCAACAAGTGCTGACTGCGACCGAGCATGGTTATGGCAAGCGCACGCCAGTGGGCGATTATCGACTGTCCGGTCGTGGCACGCAGGGCGTGATCGCCATTGACACTGGCGAGCGCAACGGCAAGCTGGTGGCTGCAACCTTGGTCGACGAAACCGACGACGTGATGCTGATTACCACGGGCGGCGTGCTGATTCGCACCCCGGTCAGCCAGATTCGCGAAACCGGCCGCGCCGCGCAAGGCGTGCGCCTGATCAATCTGGATGACGGCGAGAAATTGTCGGGTCTGGAGCGGGTCTGCGAAGTCGATTCGGATGACGTGGATGCGCTGGATGAAACGATCGTGTCCGAAGACGGCGCTGTGGCTGGCGATGCCGCTGAGCCGACCGCTGAATGAGTGGTGAGTGGCAACCGGTCGCCGCGCCGGCCTTCTTCGATCAGGTCGTAGCCTGGGGGCTGGCGCTGCCGCATTGCCGCGCCCTCGGTCTGCGTCTGAAAGAAGCAAGGCTGGGGCATACCGTTCTGGAGCTGCCTTTTAAGCCTGAGTTGGTGGGCGATCCACAGACTCGCGTCCTGCACGGCGGGGTGATTACCTCCCTGGCGGATTCCGCTGGCGCAGTGGCGATCTACACGCATCTGACCTCCCTTGAATGGGTCGGGACGCTGGATTTGCGCATTGATTATCTCTACCCGGGTCAGGCGGATCAGCCTCTCTTTTGCGCTGCCGAGTGTTACCGGCTCACCCAGCAAATTGCCTTTACCCGCTCCTTTGTTTACCAGAACGACGTGACTCAGCCGCTTGCGCAAGTGGTGGCAAGCTATATGCGCACTCCGAGCGGAGGTCGGCCATGACGATCAATTCAATGGCCGATCTGCAGACTGCGCTGCAGCAGATTCCCTATGCGCAGTTCTTGGGCATCACTTGCCGCGAAGAGGCTGGCGAACCGCTGTTTGTGCTGCCTTTCAAAGCTGACAATATCGGCAATACGCTCTTGCCGGCAATTCACGGCGGGGTGATTGGCGGCTTTCTGGAAAACGCGGCGCTGATGCATCTCATGTGGGCGCGCGAAGCGGCAGAGTCCCCCAAGATCATCGATTTTTCTCTGGATTACCTGCGCTCGGCCGGCCCGGCTGATCTTTATGCGCGCTGTGAAATCGTGCGCCAAGGCAAACGCGTGGCCAATGTGCTGATTACGGCCTGGCAGGATGATCCGGCCAAGCCGGTCGTGACGGCTCGCGCTCACTTCCTGCTGGCCTGAACCCCTTTCATTTCGGAATAAGAAGATGAGCGACGAACTCCTCAAATCCCATCGCGACGCGATCGATGCGATCGATGCGCAGATTCTGCAGCTGATGAACGAACGCGCCAATCACGCCCATGAAATCGGTGTGATCAAGGGCGGCGGCGTGGTGTACCGCCCCGAGCGCGAAGCGCAGGTGCTCGCCCGCATCAAGGAACTCAATACCGGCCCGCTCGCCGATGAAACCGCTGCGCGCCTTTTTCGCGAAATCATGTCGGCTTGTCTTGCGCTGGAACGCCCGCTGACCATCGCCTATCTGGGGCCGGCCGGCACTTTCAGTCAGGCCGCGGCCATCAAACATTTTGGCCATGCCGCAAGCACGCTGGCCTGCTCGTCGATTGATGAGACTTTCCGCGTGGTTGAATCGGGCAACGCCGATTACGCCGTGGTGCCGGTGGAAAATTCCACGGGTGGCGCGATTGGCCGCTCGCTGGATCTGATGGTGACCACGCCGCTCAAGGCTTGTGGCGAAGTGGTGCTGCGCATCCACCAGCACTTTTTGCGCAAAGTGGAAGGCCTGGCCGGGGTGACGCGGGTGTATGGCCATGCGCAAAGTCTGGCGCAGTGCCATGAATGGCTGAACGTGCACCTGCCATCTTCTGTTGAGCGCATTTCGGTTGAAAGCAATGCCGAAGGCGCACGACTGGCGAGCCTTGATCCGTCTGCCGCCGCGCTGGCGGGTGAAGCTGCGGCGGAGAAGTTCGATCTCATCAAGGTCGCGCAGTGCATTGAAGATGAACCCAACAACACCACGCGCTTTTTGGTGATGGGGCAGCAGGACGTTACGCCGTCGGGCATGGATAAAACCGCACTGGTGATTTCTACGCCGAATCGCCCGGGCGCCTTATTGTCGATTGTGGCGCCGCTGGCGCAACATGGCGTGTCGATGACGCGTTTCGAGTCGCGCCCGAGCCGTTCCGGTCTGTGGGAATACTTCTTCTTTGTCGATGTCGAAGGTCACCAGTCTGATGCCAAGGTCGCGGCGGCGTTGGCAGAATTGCAAAAAGTCGCCTCGTTTGTAAAAGTGCTCGGCTCTTATCCGGTGGCTGCGCTGTGAAGTCGGTTGCCGTTTACTGTGGCGCGCGTCATGGCGTGCGCCCGGTGTATACCGAGGCTGCGCGTGCGCTGGGGCGCTTGCTGGCCGAGCGCGATCTGACCTTGGTGTACGGCGGCGGCCATGTCGGCCTGATGGGTGAGTTGGCGGAAAGTTGTCTTGCTGCCGGCGGCAAGGTCGTTGGCGTGATTCCGGACTTTATGGTGCAAAAGGAGCTCGCGCTCGCTGGATTATCCGAGCTCTACATTGTTGATTCAATGCACGAGCGCAAGGCGATGATGGCCGAGCGCGCCGATGCCTACATCGCCATGCCGGG
>CAXYUI010000170.1:0-4795 GCA_964291975.1 uncultured Formivibrio sp.
AGCGCAAAGGGCGCTTTGAGCAGGCCGACGGCGGCACGCTGTTTCTGGATGAAATTGGCGAAGTCTCGGCGGCGTTTCAGGCCAAACTCTTGCGCATCCTGCAAGAAGGCGAACTGGAGCGCGTCGGCGGCAATCGCACGATCAAGGTCAATGTGCGCCTGATTGCCGCCACCCACCGCGATCTGGAGCGCGCGGTCGAAGAAGGCAACTTCCGCGAGGACTTGTACTACCGCCTTAACGTGATGCCGATTTTCGTGCCGGCGCTACGCGAGCGCATGGAGGACGTGCCCGAGATCGCCCGCCACCTGCTCGAACGCATTGGCCGCGAGCAGGGGCGCGAGCTGAATCTTTCTGAAAACGCCGCGCGCGTGCTCTTGGCGCACCACTGGCCGGGCAATGTGCGCGAATTGCAAAACGCGCTCGAGCGCGCTGCGGTGATGTGCGAAGCGGGCGAAATCGACCGTGATCTTCTGAAACTGTGCGGTCTTTCGGAAACCCCGGCGGCGGTGTTGACTAATCACGCGGCCGATCTGGACGATCCTGATCTTTCCGAGCGCGAACGCATCATTCTGGCGCTGGAACTGGCGGGCTGGGTACAAGCCAAAGCCGCGCGCTTACTCAACATGACCCCGCGCCAGATCGCTTACCGCGTGCAGACGCTGGAAATTCCGATGAAGCATATTTGAGGGAGAGGCTGGTACTTGTAGTCCGGATGCAGCAACGCGGAATCCGGGGCAATGCAGATAACCCGCTCTTGTCACATTGCCGACAAACCTGACTGGCTCTTGTGGCATCCATGATTTTCTTTGCATTGCGTGCTCTTTTATCCCGCTGATCTGGCGGGATTTTTTTTATCCAGAGCTGGCACACGCCTTGCTGATAGTCAGGCAAACAAACAGGGAGACTCATCGTGTCAGCGCATATTCTTTCTTTCCCGCCCCAAGCCGCGCAGGCCTGTAGCCCTGATCCGCGCGTGGCCGACCATCCGTGCTACTCGAAAGACGCGCATCACAAATATGCGCGCATCCATCTGCCGGTGGCGCCGGCCTGCAATATCCAGTGCAACTATTGCAACCGCAAATACGATTGCAGCAATGAATCGCGTCCCGGCGTGGTTTCTGAAGTACTGAATCCCGATGAGGCCGCGCGCAAGGTGCTGGCGGTGGCCGATGCGATTCCGCAATTGTCGGTGGTCGGCGTGGCAGGACCAGGCGATGCGTTCGCCAACTGGCCGCGCACCGTGGCGACGCTGCGCGCGGTCAGAAAAGCCTTGCCGGCACTGAAATTGTGCCTGTCCTCCAACGGGCTGAATGTGGCTGACCATGTGACCGAATTGGCGGAACTGGGCGTGGATCATGTCACGCTGACCATCAACACGCTGGACACCCGCATCGGCGCGCAGATCTACCCCTGGATTTTCTTCGATCACCGCCGTGTGCGCGGCGAGGAAGCCGCCGCGATTCTGATCCGCGAGCAATGGCGCGCGGCCGAGGCGCTGGTCAAAGCCGGGGTCTTGGTCAAGATCAACTCGGTCTACATCCCTGGCGTGAACGACGAAGAGCTGCCCAAGATCAGCCAGAAGGCGGCTGCGCTCGGTGTGGCGATCCACAACATCATGCCGCTGATCTCCGATGCCAGCCACGGCACGCACTTCGGTTTAAGTGGCCAGCGCGGGCCGTCGGAAGAAGAAGTCGAAGTGATGCGCGCGCGCTGCGCTGTGCATTTGCCGCAAATGGGGCATTGCCATCAGTGCCGCGCCGATGCGGTCGGCATGCTGGGTGAAGATCGCGGCGCGGAGTTCGGTCGTGAAGAAATCGCCAATATGTCGCTTGATGTACAGGCCATCGCGCAAAGGCACGCGGCGGTGCAGGCCGCGTTGAAATCGGGTTGCGGCACGAGCTGGAAAATCGCGGTGGCCACTGCCGACGGCGCGCGCGTGGACCAGCACTTTGGTCACGCCGAAGCCTTCCGCGTTTACGAGAGCGACGGCCGCTCAATCAAGCTCGTCGCCCTGCGTCGCGTCGGCACTTACTGCCAAGGCCCGAGCGATTGCGACGACGAAGAGGACGCGCTGCCCAAACTGATCAATCGGCTCGAGGACTGCGCGGCTGTGCTCGCGGTGCGCATCGGCCGTCCGCCATGGTTGGCGTTGGAGGCCGCTGGCGTGCAGCCGGTGGTCGAGCATGCGTTTGCCGCGATCGAACCGGCCGTGCTCGCCGTGGCGCAACAGCTCGCCAGCCGTGCCGGGCTGATCGCGCAGAGGGCTTGAGATGGCTTACGCAATTACCGATCTGTGCAGTCACTGTTGGGCTTGTCTGGATGTGTGCCCTGAATCGGCGGTGGTGCACGCCGAAGGGCTTTTCATGATCGACCCGATGCGCTGCACCGAATGCGCCGGCAGTTTCCCTGAAGCGCAGTGCGCCAGCATCTGCCCGGTGGAAGGCGCGATTGAGGATGAGTTGGGTGGCGCGGTCAATCCGCCCGGATCGCTGCAAGCGCAGCGCTGAAATCTGCTTTTACCAGGAGGTGTGTCATGAATCAGCCACTCGCACTTTCGCTTGAATCGGTTGCGGCCTGGCAGCAGGTCTACCGTGAACTGGAATACGCCGAACTGATGGCCCACGCCATGGGGCTGGCCAATGACCGGCTTTTTGCCGCGCTCATTAGCGGGCAGAGCGTGGGCTATGGCGTGCTGCCGCCCGATCTGGGGCTGGGCGCAGCTTGCGTGGAAGCCTTGGTACGCCGGCATTTTCCCGGTGCGCGCTTTATCTTGCCGGCGCAATGGGAGCACGGCGAGCGTCTGCCCGAACACGATGAACTGCGCGCGCTCTTGTTGCGTTATCGCGCGCAAGCCAGCGCCAGTGAAATCGATCTGGCCGAAATCATCGCGCTGGCTTGTTCGGGCTCGGATCATCTGTGGCAGGATCTCGGCCTTTACAATCGCGGCCAGCTTTCCGTGCTGATGTGCGTGAACTTTCCCAAGCTGGCTGAACTCAATACGGGCGACATGAAGTGGAAAAAATTCCTCTACAAGCGTCTGTGCGAAGAAGAGGGCATTTATGTGTGCCGCAGCCCGTCGTGCAATCAATGCACGGATCACGACGACTGTTTCGGGCCGGAGGACTGATGCTGGCCGAGCGGGTTCGCGCTGCTTTTCTGGGCGTGGCCATGGGTGACGCGCTGGGCGCGACGCTGGAATTCATGACGCCCAGGGAAATTCGTCAGCAGTTTGGCGAACATCGCGATCTGACCGGCGGGGGCTGGCTGCATCTCAAACCCGGTCAGATTACCGACGACACCGGCATGACGCTGGCGCTGGCGCGCGCGATTCTGGCCTGCGAAGGCCGGGTCGAGCCGGCGGCGTGTGCGCGCGCTTTTGATGACTGGATGCGCGCGCGTCCGGTCGACATCGGCAATACGGTGCGGCGCGGCATCGTGCATTTTCGGCGCACCGGCGAAGCGGTCGCGCCGTATTCGGAAGAAGCTGCGGGCAACGGCGCGCTGATGCGCTGCCTGCCGGCGGCGATTGTCACCTTCGATGCCGAGCCCGATGTGGTTGCGACGGCTTGGCAAGCGCAAGCGCATGTCACCCACCACAATGCGCTCTCGGATGCTGCAGGCCTTTTCTTGATGCATCTGCTGCACGCTGCTTTGGCCGGCACGAGCAAACGCGGGCTTTTGCATGGTTTTGCCCACCCCTTTGCCGCGCGCCACCCGCAATTCAATTTCCGCAAAGCGCGCCGCGACAATCCGACTGGCTTTGTCGTCGATACAGTGCAGGTCGTACTGCAAGCCTTTTTCGATACCGATACCTTGGAAGAATGCCTGATCGACGCGGCCAATCGCGGCGGCGACGCGGACACCACCGCTGCGATTGCCGGGCTGCTCGCCGGCGCGCATTACGGCATGTCAGCCATCCCGGCGCGCTGGCTCAAACAACTCGACCCGGCGATCCGCGAAGCGTGTAGCACCAAGGCCGATCAGCTCGCCGCGTTGATGCGCCCGCGCGCGCCTGAAATTCCGCCGTTTCTGTAGTTTTTGTAGGGTGCGCAAATCTGCGATTTGCGCACGGCATTTGTTCCGTGGCCATTGAGATTAAAAAACAAATCGTAGTGCGGGTTAGCCTCGAGAGAGGGGCGGGACCCGCAAAATCATATTTGCCAAACGGGGGCATTGATGTTTGATTTGGCATCCCTGCGCGGGTCAAATGACCCGCCTTACTCGGTTGCCCAATCCGCAGGATATACCCCGGAATCGACCAAACGGTGGAAGGTGGAATACGGCCAATCTGCCACGGTTTCGACCAGCCCATGTTTTACCGGATTGAAGTGCAGATAATCCATGTGATGCCGGAAATCATCCTCATCGCGGATTTGGTGCTCCCAAAATCGCCGTTGCCAGATGGTCGATTCGCGCCGCGCCAGACGCGAGGCATTTCGCCAGTCTGCCCGTTCATAATCCGCCGCCACCGCGTGGGTAACCAGCCGTTTGATCCCGCCCCATCGCAAGCCGAAATCTGCATCGCCAGGCGGCAGTGTCCAGATCGCGTGCAGATGATCGGGCAACAACACCCAGGCATCGATGGCGAATGGATAGCGTTCGCGCACCCGCAAAATAGCGGTGCGCAACGCCGCCCGCAGCGGTTCATCCGTCAGGATGGGTTGCCGGCGATATGTAACGACGGTAAAGAAAAAAGTAGCTCCATCGGTGTTTGATCGGCGATAGCGCGACATGGTTTTAGGCTTGTGGGACGATTCCGCATTATGGATAACGGCGGCATGGTAGGGTGTGAAAC
>CAXYUI010000171.1:0-4746 GCA_964291975.1 uncultured Formivibrio sp.
CCCCTTCCAGAGTCATCGCCATGCGCACTCCGATCGCCCAATGCTGCCACAGTCCCATCCTGGCCGAAGGCAACCCGCTTGCCGAACGCAACACTCGCTACGCCGTGCTGCTCACCCTAGTCATGATGATCGCCGAAATCGCCGGCGGCTGGTACTACAACTCGATGTCTCTGCTCGCCGATGGCTGGCACATGAGCTCACACGCGCTAGCACTTGGTTTGGCCGTCGTCGCTTACAAGGCCGCGCGTTATTACGCCCATGATGGCCGCTTTGCGTTTGGTGCTTGGAAGATTGAAGTGCTGGCTGGATTTACCAGCGCATTGGCGCTGATCTGGATTGCGTTCAGCATGTTGCAACACTCGATCGAGCGGCTGATTTCGCCACTGCCAATTCATTACAACGAAGCCATGCTGATTGCAGTGCTGGGGCTGGTGGTCAATCTGGTTTGCGCTTGGTTGCTGCGTGACGATCACGCTCACCACCATCATGACCACGACCATCACCACGACTTGAACCTGCGCGCGGCCTATATCCATGTACTGACCGACGCGGCGACTTCGGTGCTGGCCATTGTGGCGCTGGTGTGCGGCAAACTGTGGGGCGCGAATTGGCTTGATCCGGCAATGGGCATCGCCGGCGGCGTGGTTGTTGCGATCTGGGCTTGGGGATTATTGAAAGACAGCGCACGCGTGCTGCTCGATGCCGAAATGGATGCGCCGGTGGTGGAAGAAATCCGCGAAGTGATTGCGGCCAGTCCCGTCGCGGCAGAAATCATCGACCTGCATGTCTGGCGGGTGGGCAAGAGCAACTATGCTTGCATGCTTTCACTGAAAACCAGCGCGGCGATGGATGCGGATTATTTCAAACGCCAGCTGATGATTCACGAAGAACTCGTCCACATTTCCATCGAAATGATCCCGGAACGAGCCTGATGTGCCCGGACGCAAGAAATTAGAATTCCTTGTAGTCCGGCTCAAGGATTTCCATCGCCGAGAGCAGTTCTTCGAGCTCTTCCCATTGCTGTTTGAAGTAAGTAATCATCGTGGCCTCCTGTTGATGTGATACAGCATAGGCAGCGGCAGGCCATTTGTTAAATTTATTATTTAAACGATGGCGATAGTATTTTCACTAGCAAATACGCCCTGGCAAGACCAGCAAGTCAATCATCCTGACGTAAGAAATCAGTCCAAAACAGAGGCAAAGCAGCGCCAGCGGATTGCAAAATGCGGGAGCGAGTGAGAGACTGCCGCCATCCAACTTTTGCCATGTCTACATGACTGATACGCTGGTTGAATTTCGCAATGTCAGCTTTGCCTACAATGACACGCCGGTTTTGCGGGACGTGTCTTTGTCTGTTCGCAAAGGCCAACTGGTCGCCATCATGGGCGGTTCCGGCTCGGGTAAAACTACGCTCTTGCGCCTGATTGGCGGCCAAATGAAAGCGCATGCGGGCCAGGTTCTGGTCGCCGGTCAAGATATCGGCGCGCTGGATGAAGACGGCCTGTATCTGCTGCGCCGCAAGCTCGGCATGCTGTTCCAGTTTGGCGCGCTGTTCACCGATCTTTCGGTGTTCGACAATGTGGCTTTCCCGCTGCGCGAACGCACCAATCTGCCCGAACAGATGGTGCGCGATCTGGTGCTGATGAAGCTGCAAGCCGTGGGCTTGCGTGGCGCATCGGCGCTGATGCCCTCTGAGTTATCCGGCGGCATGGCGCGCCGCGTTGCGCTGGCGCGCGCGATTGCTCTGGACCCGCAGGTCATGCTGTATGACGAGCCCTTCACCGGCCTCGATCCGATTTCACTGGCCACCATCGGCACGCTGATCCGGGAATTGAACGATGCGCTGGGCACGGCCTCCGTGGTGGTGACGCACGATGTCGCCGAATCGCTGGCGCTGGTCGACTACATTTATTTCCTTTCCGAAGGCGTCGTGGTGGCGCAAGGCACGCCGGACGAAGTCCGCGCCTCGACGCATCCTTTCGTGCATCAGTTCATCAATGCCGAGCCCGATGGCCCGCTGCCTTTCCACAAACCGGCCGCGCCTTACGCGCTTGATCTGGGTCTGGAGGTTTCCGGTGCTTGATTCCCTGTTCCGAAAAATCAGCGCGCTGGGCGCGCCCCTCACCGATCTCCTGATCAAGTTCGGCTTTGCTTGCCGCTTTCTGATTGCGGTCTTGCGCCATTCCGGCACGGCCTTTGCGCGCTTTCATCTGACCATGCGCGAGATCTGGTTTGCCGGTGTGCTCTCGGTGCTGATTATTGTGGTTTCCGGCCTGTTTGTCGGCATGGTGCTGGCACTGCAAGGCCACGAAACGCTGACCCGCTTTGGCGCATCGTCCTACCTTGGCGTGATGGTGGCACTCTCACTAGTGCGCGAACTCGGCCCTGTGGTGGCCGCGCTGCTGTTCGCCAGCCGCGCCGGCTCAGCGATCACCGCCGAAATCGGCCTGATGAAAGCCACCGAACAACTGGCCGCGATGGAAATGATGGCAGTCAACCCGGTCGCCCGCGTGGTCGCGCCGCGCTTCTGGGGTGGCGTGATTTCAATGCCGATTCTGGCCTTGCTGTTCAGCGCCATGGGTATTTTTGGCGGCTATTTGATTGGCGTAGAGGTCATTGGTCTGGACGCGGGCAGTTTCTGGTCACAAATGCAGGCCTCGGTCGACTTCCGCACCGATGTGCTCAATGGCGTCATCAAGAGTGTTTTCTTTGGAGTGGCGGTTTCACTGATCGCTGTTTTCGAAGGCTATGATGCCCAGCCGACGGCAGAAGGTATTTCCGGCGCGACCACGCGCACGGTAGTGACCTCTTCGCTGGTCATTCTGGGCTTGGATTTTATTCTGACCGCCTTCATGTTCAGGAGTGTTTGATGAAAAGAGGCATGATCGATTTTTGGGTAGGCCTGTTTGCTGCGGCCGGTATTGCAGCCATTCTGTTTCTGGCGCTGCGCGTGAGCAGCCAAAACACCATGCCTGCGTCCGATACCTACACGCTGTCCGCCTATTTTGAAAATATTGGCGGCTTGAAGGTGCGAGCCCCGGTTAAAAGCGCCGGGGTCGTCGTCGGCCGAGTTACGGCGATTGGTCTGGACAAGGAAACCTATCAGGCTCGCGTCACATTGGCGATGGACAAAAACTATCAGTTCAGCAGCGATACCTCGGCAGAAATCTTGACCGCAGGTCTGCTTGGCGAACAGTACATCGGGCTCACACCCGGCCCGGATGAGAAAATGCTCGCCGAAGGCGATTCATTCAAAATTACCTCTTCTGCCGTGATTCTGGAACAGCTGATCAGCCGCTTCCTGTTCAGCAAGGCCGAAGAAGGCAAAACCGAATAAACAAGGGATATATCCATATGTTGAAGAAACTTCTTCTTGCTGTTTCAGTCGGCCTGTTTGCGAGCTTGGCGCAAGCCACGCCCAATGATCCTCCGGAACAAATCGTGCGCAATGTCAGCCGCGAAGTGCTGGAAACGATCAAGAAATATGAAAAAGACACCGTCAAAATGCGCGAGCAAGTGGACGCGCAAGTTTCCCCGCTGGCTGACTATCCGCGCATGACCAGTCTGGCGGTCGGCATGCCGTGGCGCACCGCCTCGGCAGAGCAAAAACAAGCGCTGTCGATCGAATTCCGCCAGATGCTGGTGCGCACCTATCTTTCGGCGCTGACCATCTACAAGAACGCCGAAGTCGAAGTGAAGGGCGTCCGCGCCGGCAATTCGCCGTCGGAACAGACCGTGCGCACTGAAGTGTCTCTGCCTGACCAAAAGCCGATTCCAGTTGATTTCAAGTTCGAAAAGAACGCCAATGGCTGGAAGGTTTACGACATCACCGTCGAAGGCATCAGCTTCATCAACAACCACCGCAACCAGTTCAAAGCCGTGATCCAGAAAGACGGCATCGACGGCCTGATTAAATCGCTGTCGGAACGCAACGCGGCTGCGCGCGCCAAATGAGCGAGGCCATCTGCATCAGTGGCGAGCTGACGCTGGATACCGTGGCCGCTCGCACCGGTGAAATCGAAGCCTTGCTGGCCGGTCGTCAAAGCCTGACGCTCGATCTTTCTGGGGTAAGCAACGTCGATTCATCGTCCTTGCCCTTGCTGTTGTGCTGGTTGCGTCAGGCGCGCGCACGCCAGCTTGAGCTCAAGCTGGTTGGGCTACCTGATGCAATACAGCAGCTGATCGACGTTTATGACCTCCGTGAACTGCTCTTGCCCTCCGCCAAGCCATGAAAAACGTCCTCCGCCTGCTCGTACTGTTGCCGGTTCTGTTGCTGGCCGCCTGCGCCACTCCGCAGAACAACTACGATCCACTCGAATCGGTCAATCGGCCGATTTACCGCTTCAACGACACCGTGGATCGCTACGCGTTCAAGCCTGTCGCCACCGGCTACCGTGATTACACCCCCAAGCCAGTCAAAACCGGCATCGGTAACTTTTTTGGCAATATCAGTGATCTGTTCGCGATTCCGCCCGCGCTCTTGTAAGGCAAGCTGTTTGAGGCCGAAGCCAATCTTACTTGCATGGCACCCTTTGTCACGACGCGGTCGCCCTGCTTCACTCCTGTGAGTATCTCGACACGCTCACCGTCGCTCTCGCCAAGCGTAACTTCCTGCTTGCGGTAGCCTTCGGCATCTACCTGGATGTACACAAAGTGTATGCCCTGCTCCTCGGTGAGGGCTGTAATGGGCAGCGTTATGACGTTGGGACGGTCCTGAGTGATGAGGTAAATCTCGGCGTATGAACC
>CAXYUI010000172.1:0-4733 GCA_964291975.1 uncultured Formivibrio sp.
GCAGGCGCGCGGCAGTGACGACCGTGGTCGGCAGTTCGGTGATCTCAGACGCAAATGCGGTGGAAATGCTGGCGGCGAGGGTGGCCAGCGCGAGGACTTGCTTGTTCGATTGCATGGGATGCTCCGGAAACCGTGCCCGCTGCACGGTGGAATGGAAAACGCGTCCGCGGCGTGGCCACGGCGTTCAGGGCCGGTCTCCGGGCTTGCAAGTCTTGATCGCCGCCTTCCCATGGCGTGAACCACAGTGGCATTGGGCGACCCGCACTTGTTACCGTTGCAGGGGCAGCACAGGGTTTACACCTGTTTCCCGTTTAACCAGCGTTAAGCTGGCACCTTGAAGCGGCGGATTGTAATAGATGAGGCCGCACGATGTAAGCACTGAGGCTTGGTTTTTCTCATCCTGGCAGAGGATGTGTTTGAGGTTATTCGTGATCGGTGATTGTGCGACTAGATGATAATGGTTATCATTGGTTCGTTGTGGCTGACACAACATGCATGAGTCAAGTGTGGCGTGTGTTTTGCAAACCGCGCTGATTAACTGGCCTGGTGCAGGCTGGTGCTTCCTGAGGTTTATCGGGTCAGCGTGGCTGACCCGATTTTTTTAGCTTGGCGGGAACTGGTTCATGAAAGCGCGTTAAGGTGGCCGCTTAAGAGGCGGCTGCGCCTTCCCAGATGATTTTCCAATCGTGGTCTTGTCGATCCCAATAGACCCGCTTTTTCATCCGGTTTTCCAGATTGTTGCTGCGGTATTCCTGGATAAAGGTGCTGACCAGCTGTGGTTTGGCGCCGCCCGTGGCAAAAATACTCACTTCGTCAAAAGTCACCCGAACCCATTTCTTGCTGGAAGCGACCGCGCTTTTCTGAGCGCGCCAGCGTGCTAAATCCAAGCCTTCTTCGCTATAAAATTGCGGGCTGTAGTGGCTGAAATAGCGTGGGTTATCCAGTACTTCCCAGGCGTTGCGCCAGTTATCAAGCAGATGCAAAGCATTTTCTTGGCGCGCGCGCCAGTCCGTGGGATGCAGCCACTCAACCTTGGGGGTGATGACAAAAGGGGTCTGGCCGATGTCCAGCCACTTGGAAACCTCCAGCATTTCCGGGTTGGTCAGTACGACGCAGCCATTGGATGCCAGGGGAGGGCGGGCATAGGTTTGGGCAGGGCTGCCGTGCAACCAGATGCCGTGGCCGGTTTTGCCTTCACGCTTATCCCATTCATTGGGATACGACAGCGGCCAAGCGCCTACGCCATATAAATCGGCCAGATTGCCGTAGCTGCGATCCAGTTGAGCGCGAGACAAAAAGCTGGTGATGAAGTACACGCCCAGCGGCGTGCGCTGATCGCCTTCGCGCTGTTTTTCAACGCCCAGTTTGCCCACGGTGGTGTAAAAGTCCGCCACGCGCACCGGGATGCCATTCCGGTTTTCGAAAACAAAAAGCCGTGATGTGGACGCGTCCACCAGCAAAGCATGTTTTTGCTTGGGCGAAAGCACCAGTAAATTGGCGGGCAGAGCGTCTGCGGGCGGCGGTTTTTGATGGTGGCGGATACGAACCAGCGCTTCTTGGCGCAAGTCTTCCAGCTTGTCCTGCGGCGCTTTGTCGCCGCCGCCAATAGCGCGCAAAGGCATGGCGCGCATGGCGTAAAGATCGGCGCGTAATAAATGAGCAAGTCGATAATTGGGTTGTTCAATCAGCAGTTGATCCACTGTGGCGCTGGCATCGTTGAATCGGCCATTGCGAATGGCATCAATGGCGAAAACGATTTTGTGTTCCGGCGAGCCTTCAGCCACAACGCCTGGCTGCTCCCAAATCACCTTTCTGGGTTGCAGGTTGACTTGGTTTTCCATTAAAGGGCGTGCGGCCGGCGCCAAGCCCAGCATCAGCGTGATGCCGAGCAAGCGTTTAATCAGGGTGGATAATTGCATCTAAATCAACCCGCACGTTCCTGGGTAATCAACCAGCGTTGACCACTCTTGCGCAATAACAGGGTTTTGCCTGTGGTCGACGAAAGTCGGTCAGAACGATAGGTCTGGCGGAATCGCACTTTGGCGGTGTTGTCATCAAGCATTTCTACGCGAATATCGCTCAGCTTGACTTCGATGGACTTGGGCGCTGCGATGCGTTCACGGCGCTCTTTGGCCCAGGCGTTGAATTTCAAGCCTTGCGGCGGCGTAAAGTTCCGATCATAGGCCGCCAGATATTGGTCGACATGGCGGTTAGACCAAGCGCGTGCCCAAGCTTGCACCGCTTGGGTAACTTGGCTGGTATCCGGGGTCTTGGCCGTGGCCACTTCTGTAGGCTTAGGGGCAGCCGTAGGCGCTGCTTTGATCGGCGTGCTGACCACCGCAGTGGCGACCGGCACCTTGCTGGCTTCAGGTTTGGTGGCCACCAAGGTCGGCGTGGCTTCAATTTTGATGAGCGCGGGCTTACTGGTCGCAACCGCGGCAATCGGGGTCTTGCCAAAGAGCTCGCGCACCAAGGTTAACTTGGTTTTGATATTGGGATTGCCGCCTTCGAGTCGCAGGGCTTTGTCGTAAGACTGGGAGGCCAGTCGTGCGTATAGATCACCCAGGTTCTCGTGTGCAATGGCATAGCTCGGATTGGTCTGGATCGCCATTTGTAGGGCGGCACGAGCCTTATCGAGCTGGTTTTGCTGTGCATAGAGCACCGCAAGATTGTTGTAGGGTTCCGGCAATTGAGGATGGTCTTCAGCCAGCGCCGTAAAAGCTTTGATCGCATCACCGCTGCGGTTGAGCTCGGCCAGTGTCAAGGCGCGCAGAAAACGCAACTGCACATCCTTAGGTTGGGCTTGCAGTGCTTTGTCGGCTCGATCGAGCGCCTGCGTGAATTGGCGCGCTTTAATCAATTGCTGGATGTCTTCGCTGTCTCCGGCCCATGCCAGGCTCGGTATGGCCAATCCCAATGCGACAACACAAATCAAACGAAAGAAAGACATCATGACCCTGTCCGGAATACACGGCAAAAGTTGAAATCCGCGCCATTCTATCAAATCGGGCGCGTTACGCGCTGACAAGATGCTGTCGCCTATTTTTTCCACGTTGGGTTCGGGGATTTCTTGCCACATTTTTACAGCCAGATTGAGGCTAAATCCTCTCTGAGTGCACCAATCCCAATATTTCAGCGTGCTGCTTGCGCGCAAAATCAATGTGCGCGGCTCGGCTCCGGCGAGCGTTGCCGCAGCCCATCGATATCGCGGCTGGGTGGCAAGCCAAAGAAACGGCTGTATTCGCGACTGAACTGGGACGGGCTTTCGTAGCCAACCTGGAAAGCCGCCGTCGAAACATCGAAGTTGTCAGACAGCATCAGCTTGCGCGCTTCGTTCTGGCGCAGCCATTTCTGGTATTGCAGCGGGCTCATCGAGGTCAGATTGCGAAAGTGCTGGTGGAATGTGGAGGGGCTCATCTGTACCTGAGTGGCCAGTGCTTCCACACGCAGCGGCTCGGAAAAATGAGTCCTGAGCCAGTCCACGGCGCGCGATGCGGTGGCTCTGGCTGCCGACGGCGGGGATCTGCCACAGGCGCGCGCATTGGGCGCTGGTCAGCAGGCGGTAATAGATTTCGCGCTCGATCAAGGGCGCCATAACCGCAATGGCCGCCGGCTCTTCGAGCAGGCTCACCAGCCGGTTGAAGCCTTCGAGCAGGATGGGCGTGGTTTCCCCCAGAAACATGCCGCGCTCGGACGGTGGCACGGCTGGAGGCGTAATCCCGCTTTGCAGCATCACTTCCGAGAGTACACGCAGATCGAGTCGCAACATCAGACCCAGATAGGGCGTTTGCGGGCTTGCTTCGACGATATGCATCATCGACGGCAGATCAAGCGAGGTAATCAGAAATCGATTGATGTTGTAGGTGTAAGTTTCTTCGGCCAGTAAGGCGCGCTTGGCGCCTTGCACCACCAGCGAGACATTGGGTTCGAGCATGCAGTAATTGGGCTGGGTCGGACCTTCGCGCCGGAAAAAACGCAAATTGGGGATCGCCGTAACAAGCTCGGTTTGCCCTTGTGTCTGTTTGGCCATGATCCTGACCATGGCGGCGCGAAGCGCTTCGATTTGGGCTTGTTCTTCCGGGCGCAACGTGGTTTGGGGCAGCATGGCTTTCTCCTTGTTTCTTTCGCTTCATCATACCCGCCCTCTGTTTGTTGATCCGCGTCACCGGAGAAATAGGCAAGCAATTGCGAGGATTTGCATATCGCTCCCAAGGCGATTTCTCCAAGAATGCCAGTACGGATGGGGACGCCCCGATCCGGGCTGCTGATGCGTAAATCCATAGCGGCGTTTCCAGGTTTTATGAACGGAGGTAGTGCAAATGGCCATGTCGAGATCGAAGATGAAATTCATCCAGCGCGTTTTCATCGCTGGCGCAGCGATGCTGTCGCTCGCCCAAGCCGCATCGGCGGCTCAAGCGTTCAACGCAAACACCATGCCGCTGACTCAAGCGTGGGACAAGACCTTCCCCAAGAGCGATAAGGTCGACCATCAGAAAGTTACTTTCAAAAACCGCTACGGCATCACCCTGGCGGCAGACCTGTACCTGCCCAAAAACCGTGGCACCCAGAAACTGGCCGCGATTGCGGTCGGCGGCCCGTTTGGCGCGGTGAAGGAGCAATCCTCCGGCCTCTATGCGCAGCACATGGCCGAACGCGGCTTTGTGACGCTGGCCTTTGATGCGTATATGGACTCCTCCCGGCTTGCAAGCACTTCACGTTTTTGACTGTAGGTT
>CAXYUI010000173.1:0-4728 GCA_964291975.1 uncultured Formivibrio sp.
TTTCACGGCTGAGTCTTGCGAAGGGGCTGTGCTGCTGTTTACGGCATCAGAGGCTGCGGCGAATGTGCTGAGCGCCAGTGCGCCGGCGGCAAGCGGCATGCGAACGATCAGCGATATTTTCATGATGTTTCCTTTTTCAGATCCCTGAAAAATCAGGGAGATAGATTGGGCTTGCTGCATCTCACTCCAAAGTGAGATCGATGCAGAAAGCGCATGAGGTCATTATCTGAAATAGGATCTGAAGCGAAAATTGGCCTCAAGGCCATCTATCGAAAATTTCGGGCCATTTTGGCAAAGGCCGTTCACATTAAGCGCTCCCCTCTCCCGCTCGCGGGGAATTCTGCAAAAAATCAAGAACTTGATCCCTCCTCCGTTTTTGGAGGAGGGTTGGGGAGAGGGTCAATTTTCTTAAGTGAACGGCATGAGGGTCATTTGCGCGGCTCTTGCGGTTAAACATCAGAACCAGCCCCCTAATTCCGAGCGCAAGCAATCAAGCTGGAGGCCGAACAAGGATTTTCGTCAATCGAAGCCGCGCCTATCGAATCAGGAGGCGTCCGGCATCAATCCATGTTCAACGGCAAACACCGCCGCTTGCACCCGGCTAGCCAGATTGAGTTTCTTCAAAATGCTCTGCACATGAATTTTGACCGTACTTTCGGCCAGATTGAAACGGCGGGCAATTTCCTTGTTGCTCTCGCCGCAAGCCAGCCTTTGCAGGATTTCACGCTCGCGCTGGGTCAGTTTTTGCAATCCTTCCGCCAACCGCTCGCGCGGCGCGGATTTTTGCAATTGCTCGACCAGTTTGACCGTCATCGGCTCGGCAATCACCGTTTTACCAGCGGCGACTTTGCGAATGTGATCGATCAGGCTTTCGGCATCCATATTCTTGAGCAGATAGCCACTGGCGCCGCTGCGCAAAGCCTGAGCCAGCTCTTCGCCTTCTTCCGACACAGTCAGGATCAGCACTTTGACTTGCGGGCAATCCTGTTTGATCAGCTGCAAAGCTTCCAGACCAGACAGTCCTGGCATATTCAGATCCAGCAGCACAATATCCGGCGCGTATTGGCGCACGCGCTTGACCGCATCAAGGCCATCCGCGGATTCGCCGACGATGTCGAAATCGGCTTCCTGTTTCAGCAACAGGCTGACCCCGCTGCGAAACAGAGCATGGTCATCGACCAGCATGATTTTCAGTGTCATTTTCTCATCCTCAAGCCGCTACCCGCTCATGGCGCAACAGCGCAAAAACCACCTTGCATCCCTGCCCTGGCGCTGATTGCACCGTCAGCACACCCTGCATTTTTTCGGCTCTTTCGCGCATGATCCGCAATCCAAAGTGATCTTGTGACCGCGCGGCCTGCTGGGCTGGATCGAAACCGCAACCGTCATCAATGATTTCAAGCTGAAAATCCTGCCGGTTCAGGAGGTTCACCGTAACCTGACGCGCTTGCGCATGTTTGCGGATATTGGAAAGCGCTTCTTGCACGATAAAGAGCAGCTGCAATTGCTGCTCAGCCGGCAAAGGGCTGCCATCGCCGCGGATATCCAGCTTGGTCTCGATCCCGGTTTGCAGGCGCAAGCGCGCCAGAATATCGGCAAGCCCGCTTTGCAGATCGACCGATTCAAGACGGCTGCGGAAATTGGCCAATAGCTCGCGAACATCCTGATAACTTTGTTCGACCCCGGAACGCAAAAGCGGCAAATGCGCGAGCGCCTTGTCGGGGCGATCAGCTTTGAGTTCGCGCTCAAGCATCTGCACCTGCAGATTCAGGAAATTCAGGCTTTGCGCCAGACTGTCATGCAGTCCTTGCGAGACCAGATTGCGCTCTTCGATCACCGCCAACTGCTTTTCTCTGGCCTGCAAGCGCAGGCTTTCCAGCGCGGCGCCCAGTTGCTGGCCAAAGGTTTGCAAGAGTTGCGTGTCGACGGCATTGAGAGCACACGCTTGACGAAAATGCAGCGCGAACGAACCGATCACTCTTTGCTGCGCCACAATCTGGAAGGCAGAAATGGCGACATAGCCTTCTTTTTCACACGGGTAACTTTCAGTGTGCGGCGTATTGCGAAAATCGCGGATGATGGTTGTGCCGTTCTCGGTCGCCCTTGTGCAGATGCAATCGCTCTGACCCTGGCTGTATTCTTTTTCCGCCATTTCGTCAGACAAGCCCTCGCTTGTCACCAAGTGCATTTTTGCGCCATCCGTGCTCAACAAACGCAAGCTGCCGCCATCGGCTTTGAAGGTGGCGCAAATACGCTGCAAAAAGCCCCGACTCAAGGATTCGATCGTATCGGGATGCGCCAGAAATTCCGCCATGCTGTAGAGCGCGGATAGCTCCCGGTTCTGAGCTTCCAGCTGGGCGGTCTTGTGCTGAACACGCATTTCCAGCCCGCGATACAAAGCATCGAGTTCCTGCGCCATGCGGTTAAAACCGCGCGTTAATTGTCCGAACTCATCGTCCGTTTCAACCGGAAGCCGCACCTCGAATTCATGCGCGGCCATGCGCTTGAGACCGGCGTGCAAACGCGCAAGCGGCCGGATGATCCACAGATACAGCAAATAGGTGATGGCTACGGTGCCGACAATCGCCAAAGCGATCAATACAAACTGGGAAAACCGTAAAAGACGAGTGCTTTGCGCGCTATTGCTTTCGACCAAAGCCACCAGCTGATCGACTTGTTGGGTAAAAACAGGAACTTGCGCGACATAATTCACCGAATCAGTCTCTTGATTGAGCGCCAAAGGGCGCATCTTGGCGTGCCAATTGTCGCGAACCAGCTCGAACTGCCGGCGAACCGGATCGGTTGCTGGCAGCATGACCGGACGAGCCGGATTGCCCACGTTTAATTCAGCAAGAATCGCGTCGATTTGCGCCACTTGTTGATCGATCTGCGATGCAGCTGCGCCTTGTTGAAGCGTCAAAGCCAGCCGGTAAGCGCGCATGCGCAAACTGCCCGAATCATTGATGGCGGCCGAACTGCCCTCCAGTTGCCAGGACAGCCACAGCGTTCCGCTAACCATCAACAAGGTAAGCGCCAAGGCCACAAAAGATGCGCCGAGAATTTTGGGCGCAATCCGTTTATACGCCGGCAAAGAAAGAGGGTTGACCATCATGCAGACCCGAGAGGAAGCAGACCATTATCCGGCAGAATCAGCCGCCGGTCTGCGCCATGAAACGCACGATCTTGCCGGGCGCATCCAGAAATTCGTGCCGTTCGGGTTTAAGCGCAATGGCTTGACGGATCGCCGCCGTGATCTCGCCATCGTCCGCGCCCGCGCGCAACATCGACCCCAGCGCCAGCTGATGCTCCTGCCCCAGACACAGCAGCAGCGTGCCATCCACGGTCAGTCGCACCCGGTTGCAGGCCGCGCAAAAATGCTGAGACAAGGGCGTAATCACGCCCAGACTCGCGCCAGTGGCAGGATGATGCCAATACCGCGCCGGGCCATGGCTATGCGGCAAGATTTCCGGCAACAGGCCAAAACGCTGCGCCAGAGCTGTGCCAATCTCGGTCAGATTGGCTGGGTTCATGCTTTGCCCGGTTGCGCCAATGGGCATGGGTTCGATCAGGCGCAGCAGATAGCCTTCAGTCAGCGCAAAACGCACCATGTCTTCGATCTGATCCAGATTGCAATCGGCCATCACGACCATATTCAGTTTGATCGGCGCAAAACCGGCCGCTTTCGCGGCGACCAGCCCGGCCATCACATCAGCCAGACAATCGCGGCCGGTGATTCGGGAAAAACAGCCCGCATCAATGCTGTCGAGACTGATATTGAGCCGACTCACCCCCGCTTCGCGCAAGGCCTGGGCGTGCCTAGCCAGTTGCGTGCCATTACTGGACAGAGAGAGATCGCGCACGCCCGGCAAAGCTGCCAGATCGCGGGCAATGTCGACAATCCCCCGGCGCAACAGAGGCTCACCCCCGGTCAGGCGAATCTTGCCCACGCCTAATCCGGCAAAAATCCGAACCAGTCTGACCAGTTCAGCCTGCGTCAACCAGTGCGCGGGTTCTTCAAAGCCATTGAACCCTTGCGGCAGGCAATAACTGCAACGCAGATCGCAGCGATCTGTCACCGAGACGCGCAGATAATCGATTCGCCGCTGGAATGCATCAACGAGCATTGCACTTTCCATCATCGTCTCATCCATGCTTTGCGCAGTTATCCGGCCTCAGCCTCAAGCGCCGTTTCCACTGCGGTAAAAAATATCGCCGGATCAGATCCGGCGATTGACAAGGAGCTTCGCTTATCTAGCCGCAAGCTGTGCGTCGTCTCCCAAAATCATCTGCGCCGAACCAGCTGCCAAGCGCGCGCCATGTATCCGGCAGAACCGAATCCGCTCCACACATGCACCAGCCGGCTGAAGGGGAAGATCACAAAGAGCGTCATGCCCATGACCATGTGGGCGCGGTAGATCCACGGCACATCCGCGATCAGCGCGGCAGCGCCGCCCCGGAAGGTGACGATGTGCTGTGCCCAGGCGCCAAGCTGCTCCATGACCTTGCCATCAAGGTGATCGACCGAGGAAAAGATGCTGATCAGACCCAGACACAGAGTGGCCAGAATCCACAGCATCACCAGCTTGTCGCCAAAGCTGGTCACGGCGGCGATGCGCGGCTCGGTGAAACGGCGGGGCAGCAGGATCAAGAGCCCGATCAGGCACAGCAGCCCCCGCCCGGCGCCGCCAACGAAGGCCATCATCTGGTTGGCCGGGGCGGTAAGGCCCG
>CAXYUI010000174.1:0-4707 GCA_964291975.1 uncultured Formivibrio sp.
GGTCGCCGACCTGCGGAAGGAAGAGGCCGTAGGCCCGGATATGGGCGGCATGGGTGGTATGGGCGGCATGGGCATGTAATCAGCCTGTTATCGCTGCAACCTTCAAGTTGCGCCTTGCAAAAACCGCCGGATTTTCCGGCGGTTTTTTATTGGCGGATGGCGTGGCCGGTTGCGATGGACTTCAAACCGTTTGCCTTTTTTTTGCTCTTTCTGTGTGGATTTTGCTGCGCCGCAGCTTGATAGTGGTCTTTGAGCAGCCCTCGGCTGCCTGTACGCAAGGTGCGAAGGGGTTGGTCACCTGAGTCCATGCCAAGGCGTATGCAAGCTGATTCTTGAAATCCAAACAGGAGGTGAATCATGTGGCTTATTCGTTTATTACTATTGGCCTGCGTTTTGCTGGCGGGGTGTGGCGGAGGAGGGAGCAGTGATCCTGTCGCAACGGTAAAGGGCGTGGTCTATGCCAGTGATGGCAGTGTTTTGGCTGGGGTCACGGTTAGTTCTGGCGTCAAGACAACCACATCGGGCGCAGACGGTTCGTACGCGCTGTCGCTGAGTCCGGGTCTTAATTTGCGAGTGACCGCAAATAAGAGCGGAATGGTGGGGACACAAGATGCGGTTACGCTGAGCAACGGGCAAACGGTGGTTCTTGATTTTGCTTTGCTGCCTGTTGGTGCGACGAGCTCGCTAAGCAATATGCAGACGCAGGCTACGCAAGCCAACACCCTAACAGGCGCAGTGGTCGATCTGGCTGCCAATAGCATTGTGATTGAAGGTACGAATACCCCGGTCGATTCGGCGCAGATTGAAGTTACCAATGCCATGCCGGGAGATGCACGATATACCGCAGCTTTCCCTGGGGATTTTGTGGGCAATAAAGCGGGGCAAGACATTGCCATTGAAAGCTTTGGTTACGCGCGGATTGATATCAGTAGTAATGGCCAGAAATGTAATTTGGCCGAAGGCAAAACCGCCAATATTGCGATACCTGTCGCGTCTGGCGCTGATCCGGGAACGCCAACCATTGATCTTTGGTCTCTGGATGAGACAGCGAGCAAATGGATTTATGAAGGCGTCGCCACGCGCGATGCATCTGGCTCGCCCGTGGTTTATCGCGGCACGGTCAGTCATTTCTCCACGTACAACCTTGATCGGGCTATTCCCGATGCCATTCCTTTCAACGTCACCGTGAAAAATGCAGCGGGTGCCGCAGTTGCCGGCGCGGCGGTTGTGATTACGGCCACCAGTTCTTCTGGCGGGGTGTGGGAAGGGCGTGGCGTAAGCGATAGCAGCGGCAAGGTGCGCTTCCCGACCGTGGCTCCGGGAACGGTGTCGGTGCAGGTGTCTTACGGCGGAAAAACCGGCACAGGGTACAGCTACAGCATTGAAAATAACGAAGCCGAGATGCAAATCACCCTGTATGACACACTGCAAAAAACCATTACGGTGGTGTATGAGTCAGGGGGCAGTGAAATACCCGCAGCCAACGCCAACATTTCCATTTTTTCGGAAGGCGCCAGTGGACATGATTATGTCCAAGGCTCTACCGATGCAAACGGACGGGTCTCCGTGAACCTAAAGGTGGGGTTGCAGGCCTATGGGTATTCGAGCAACTTTATGGTTGGGGATGTGAGTTACACGATTTGGGGAATGGTGAACAGCGTGAATGACATCCCGACTAAATGGGTGCTTGCTAAGCCTTAAGGTGGATTGGTTTTTAATGAAAAAAGCCCGGGTCTTGGATGCCCGGGCTTTTTGCTGGGTTTGGGCGATGCAGGTGCTTTGAAAAGCGCCAAGCCTTAAAGAATAGAGCTGGGTTTCCCCTTCGCGAGCTCCTTGAGTTTCTTGACGCTCGGAACAAAAAAAGCCGCGCCGGTGACTGCGCGAGTGAAGTTCAGTAGCAGATCGACGCGCCCGTCGGTGGTGGGCGCGACCATGCGGGCGAGCATGCGTTCAAAATGAGCCGGCGTGCGGCAATAGCAACAAAACATCATGCCCTGTTCGCCACCGGGGGCACCGTAGGGCATGGAATGGCGCAGGATTTGTAGTTTGTGGCCGTGGTCATGGATGTGGACGCGGGAAAGATGGGCAGTTTTAGCGCGCTCATCATGTTCGATTTCAAGATCGTCGGCCTTGGTGCGACCTATCACGGTTTCCTGCTGTTTAACGGGCAGTCGATGCCATTGTTCGAGGTTGTGCACGTAACGCTGCACATGCAAGTAGCTGCCGCCGACCCATTCGGGGTCTTCTGCGTCGATCAGCGCCACTGCGGCTTTGTCGGCCTCGGACGGGTTGCCGGCACCTTCCATAAAGCCGGTCAGATCGCGCCCGTTATGGAAGTCAAAACCATGTATGGATTCGACAACTTCCAGCCACTCAGCAAATTCAGTGACGATTTGGTGCGCAAATTCGTGCAGGAAATCATAACGGTTGGCGTGTAAGTGCAGGATGAGATCCGCTTCACTGGCCGGGGAAGGGTGGATCGCGCCTGGGGTGGTCGGGAAAGGGCGCAGTTCTCGAGGTTGCTGATCTGGCCAGAATTCAGACCAGATTCGTGAGCCAAACCCGACCGCGCTGGCAAATGCGCAGTCGGGATCGTTGAGTGCTATTTTCTGTGTTCGTGCCGGAATGTCCGCCAGAACCTGCTGGATTTTGACATTGGCGCGTCGGCCAATTCGGCGGCGGAAGGTGATAAATAAAGCGTGTTGGGTTTTATTTGATAAAACAATGCTTTGAGCTTCGGCCATTTGCATACTCCCAGATTCGGGGGAGCCAGTCTGCATAGCCGACAAAGCCGTGATCCCCGCCTTCCTCAATCGTATGGAGGCAGCCCCGGTAGTAATCGACCGCCAGACGATAATCGAGCACTTCGTCGGCGGTCTGGAGCAGCAGCCAGTATTTCTCAGTATCGGCTGGCGATCTTTCGAATGCGAGCAAGTCATCCGCATATTCCGCTTTGATGTCGTAGATTTCTCCGGTCTGGTAGTTTTGCTGCGGACCCAGATATTGGCGGATCAGCGCGTAGGGGCGAACGGCCGGATTGATGAGTACGGCGCGCTCAAGCCCGAATTCCTCCACCGCCCAAGTGGCGAGAAAGCCGCCGAGCGAGCTGCCGATCACGCAGATTTTTTCGCCATCCAGCGCTCTGACCTGCGCTTCGATGACGCGGGCGCATTCCTTGGGCGACATCGGCAGCGCCGGGCAATGGTAATGCTCCGCCAACCCTTGTTTGGCCATCCAGCCTTGTGTTTGCTGGGCTTTTTCGGAAAGCGGGCTTGAGAGAAATCCATGCAAATAGAGGATGTGTGGAGTTTTCATGGTTTCAGCAAGGTGGCGCCGGTCGTGGCGCGTGATTCGAGCATGCGGTGCGCCTCTGCGACATCAGCAAGATCGAAAGATTGATGGATTTCCGCTTTGATGCGGCCGGTTTCCAGCTGCGTAAAATAGGTCGATGCGCTCAGCAGGAGTTCTTCGCGGGTGGCGGTGTAGTGGCCGAGGGTCGGCCGGGTCAAGAACAGCGAGCCTTTGGCGGCAAGAATGCCCGGCGCAAATGCGGGCACGGCGCCCGAAGCGTTGCCAAAGCTCACCAGCATGCCGCGCAGTGCCAGACTGTCGAGCGATCCTTCAAAAGTCGCCGCGCCCACGCCGTCGTAAACCACATCGACGCCGCGTCCGCCGGTGATTTCGCGCACGCGCATCGCAAAGTTTTCTTCCTTGTAGTTAATGACATGATCGCAGCCATAGTCTCGCGCCAGTTCAATCTTGGCGTTCGAGCCAACGGTGCCGATCACGGTTGCGCCCAGCGCTTTGGCCCATTGGCAGGCAATTTGGCCGACGCCGCCGGCGGCGGCATGAAAGAGGATGGTCGTATCTGCGTTCACGGGGAAGGTTCGGCGCAAAAGATACTCTGCCGTCATGCCGCGCAGGAGCGTTGCCCCCGCGACATCGTCCGGGATCGCTTTGGGAACCGGCACCAGCCGCGTGGCCGGCAGGATGCGGTGCGTGGCATACGAGCCCGGCGCGCCGCCCGCATACGCCACGCGATCACCGATCACGAATTCGCTCACCGCAGAACCCACTTCGGCCACCACGCCCATCGCCTCTTGTCCCAAGCCCGAGGGCAAGGGGAGCGGATACAGGCCGCTGCGGTGATAGGTATCGATGAAGTTCACGCCAATCGCAGAATGCGCGACGAGCACTTCTCCTGGCCCTGGTTGCGGTAGCTCAAGCGCTTCAAGGCGCAGGACTTCGGGTTCGCCGTGGGCGTGGATGCGAATGGCTTGCATGGATCACCTCGGAATAGGAAACGGGGCTTGTGCCCCGTAGTTTACCTTGCAGAAATGGAATGAGGTTTGGATAAGCCGGCGAGCCACCGGCTTAAATAATCCTTACTTCGCCATGATGTTCATGCCCGCATCCACATAGAAGATGCTGCCCGTCAGTCGTGCAGCCCCATCCTCGCACAGGAAGGCGGCGGCTTCGCCGACATCGTCCACGTCGACCAATTCTTTGAGTGGCGCGTGTTGCGCGGCTTCTTCGAGCTGCAGGTAGAAATCGCGGATGCCCGGGCCCGCGCGGGTCTTGATCGGGCCGGGTGACATGGCATGCACGCGGATTTTCTTCGGACCCAGATCGTAAGCCAGATAACGCACCACACATTCCAACGCGGCTTTGACCGGCCCCATCACGCCGTAATTCGGCACGACTTTT
>CAXYUI010000175.1:0-4701 GCA_964291975.1 uncultured Formivibrio sp.
GCGGCCAATTTGCCCCCAGCACGCACCCCACGCGGATAGGCGTCCCCAACCCGCGCTTCACCGGCATCAAGCTGGGCAAGGCAGGCATAAAGACCCGCCAGCAGATCGACAGGCTCGAAGCCGGTCACAACCACCGGCACATGGTGGCGCGCCGCAATCGCCTCATATTCAGCCAGCCCCATCACTGTGCAGACATGGCCAGCGGCCAGAAAACCGCGCACGCGGCAATCCGGATCATCAAGCAGCGCATCCATCGCCGGCGGCACACGCACTTGCGAGACCAGCATCGAGAAATTGACGAGCTCTTTTTGCGCGGCCAGTTTGATCGCGGCCGCATTGGGCGCAGCCGTGGTCTCGAAACCGACCGCCAGAAAAACCACTTGCCGCAGCGGTTCAGCCTCGGCCAAGAGCACGGCATCGAGCGGCGAATAGACGATGCGGATGTCGCCGCCGCGCGAGCGCGCGGCTTGCAGGCTTTCAACACTGCCTGGCACGCGCAACATATCGCCAAAGGTGCAGAGGATGACCTCCGGCCGCTCAGCAAGCGCAATGGCCTCGTCAATCACACTCTGCGGCGTCACGCAAACCGGGCAACCGGGGCCGTGCACCAGACTAACCTTATCCGGCAGCAGGCTGTCGAGCCCGTACTGCAAAATCGCATGGGTCTGGCCGCCGCAGATTTCCATAACAGTCCACGGCCGGGTGACGATGCCGTGGATGCGCTCGACCCAGCGCGCGACCTCTTTGGGGCTGCGGTAATCATTCATGACGTGAGATCTCCAAATCGCGGTGCGCAGCCAGACTCGCATGGGCTTCATCGTCTTCCAGCCGCGACAAGGCAAACCCCGCATGCACAATGACCCAATCGCCGGGCACAGCTTCGGGCAGTAATTGCAGGCTGACCGTGCGGCGCACGCCGCCAAAATCGACCAGCGCGAGGCAATCCGCCCGGTTCTGCCATTCAATCACGCGCGCAGGAATGGCCAAACACATCAGGATTCTCCTTGCAGCGCCAGGTAGTAAATCTGCCCCAGCGCCAGTCCACCATCGCCCGCCGGAATGCGCTGCGGCCACCAGCATCGCCCACCGAGCTGTTTGACCTCATGATCGATGGTTTCCACCAGCAGGCGGTTATGGAAGCAGCCGCCCGCCAAAACAAGATCGCGGCAGCCGCAGAGCTCGAGCTGAGCCAGCGCCCATTCGCACAGCGTGGCATGAAAACGTGCGGCGATCATCGACACTGATTGCTTTTCTTCCACATCGATGAGCATGGCGGACAACATCGGTCGCCAGTCGAGTTCGACCACGGCATTGGCGGGCATGGCAAAAGGATAGGAATCGGCTTCAATTTCGCGCTCGGCCGCAAATTGCACCTGCTGAGCAGCCTCGCCCTCGAAGCGGCCAATCTGGCGCAAATCAAGCAGACTAGCGAGCGCATCAAACAAGCGTCCAACGCTGGATGTAAGTGGACAGTGCACATTGTTCATCAACATGCCAGACAGCACCGTCAGCTCGTCATCCCGAAAACGCGCGCGGATCAGCGCATGATCAAAAGCATCTGGCCCCAACAGGGTAAACATCAGCCCCAGCAAGACTCGGCGCGGCTCGCTGGCCGCTCTATCCCCTCCCGGCAAGGGAAACGGCAGGATCGAAGCCACGCGCTTCATCCGCCCTTTTTCAACCAGAAAAGCCTCTCCGCCCCAAGCGCCACCGTCATCGCCATGGCCGTATCCATCCCAAGCCAAGGCCAGAAGCCGTTCGTGTGCGAGGCCATGCTCGGCCATAACCGCAGCGACGTGGGCGCGATGGTGCGGTACGCGGGACAAGGGCAGGTTCAGCCGATCGAGCACGGCCGGCAAGGGCGTGTCCGGATGCGCATCCAGCGCGACCATGCGCGGGCGCAGGTTATAGAGCAGCAACTGCGCCGCCAGTGTCTGACTTTGACAATCGAGGTTGGCCACGCTGTCGAGGTCGCCAAGATGCTGCGAGAGCACGATTTGCCGACCATGCGAAAAAGCCAGGGTGTTCTTCAGATAAGCGCCGAGCGCAACGGCATCGGGCAAATCAATCGGCGTGCGTACGGGTTCGGGCACATAACCGCGCGCGCGCCGAATCAATTGCGGCTTACCTGCAACGATCTGCGCCAACGAATCATCAAGCCGCTGCGCAATGTGGCGGTTGTGCACCAAGAAGGCATCCGCAACGCCCGAAAGCTGAGCTTCGGCCTCAGCCGGGCTCATGCAAATCGGCTCATCCGCCAGATTGCCGCTGGTAGCCACCAACGGGCAGCAAGCCGCTTCGATCAATAAGCGATGCAAAGGGCTGGGCGGCAACATCAAACCGATCATCGGGTTATCCGGATGCACTGCATTTGCCAGGAGGCTGCCTCGGGCGCGGCTCAAGACAATGGGCGCTGGCGGCGAACTCATCAGCGCCCACTCGTCCGGACTCAGATGCGCCAGCGCCTGCGCCATAATACGGCTCTGCACCAAAACAGCCAGCGGCTTCCACGGCCGCTGTTTGCCATCGCGCAAGCGCTGCACGGCTTCGGCATTACGCGCGTCGGCCAGCAACTGAAATCCACCAACAGATTGCAATGCGACAACACCGCCACGGCGCAGCAAAGCCGCAGCCTCAGCAAGAGCCTCTCCACCTTCAATGCCGTGCGGCAAGAGCTGTACAACCGGCCCGCAATCGCCACAGTGCATGGTCTGGCAATGACAACGCCGCTCAGTCACCGTCTCATATTCATGCGTACACGCCTCGCACAAGGCAAAGGCCGCACACGCCGTACTGGCGCGATCGAAGGGCAGGTTATCGATCAAGCTAAAACGAGGACCGCAGCTGGTGCAGGCAATAAAGGGGTAGCGATAGCGTCGATTACCCAGATCGTTCCATTCGGACCAGCAATCCGGACAGGGCGCAAGATCGGGCTGTAATCCTGGTAAGGGTTGGCCAGCCTTACAACTAGGCTCAATGCAAAACTTACGATGCCCCGCAGGGGCGACATGAGACTCTTGCCAAGAGTCAATTTGAGCGCCAGGAGGTAATTCCTGACGCAAGCGTTCTAAGCAGTGCTGAATCAGCGTGTAAGCGCCTTCCATCTCCAGAGAAACTTGACCACGTTCATTACGCACCCAGCCATTCAGGCCAAATTCATGAGCCAAGCGCTGCACAAAGGGGCGAAAACCCACTCCCTGCAGGCAGCCAGATAGCGTAATACAAACGCGCGAGATATTTTCCATCTCATTAAATTAGTAAGGAATCAATCAATACCGCAAGAAATAGAACAGCTTCGCTTAAGGATTGTGTCTGCTAAAACAAGAAGACTGTGCCACCAGAAGATCGCTATGCAGGACTACCGCAAGATCAACCTGATCCTCGATGACCATCGCCGCAGCCCGCTGCAACTGGTGCAAATCCTGCGCCGCATTGAATCCGAGCTCGGCGGCATCGCCCCGCCCGTGCGCGATTACGTCGCCAAAGCGCTGGGACTGCCCCTGGCGCAGGTGCATGGCGTGGTTGAGTTCTATCACTTCCTTTCCCCTTCCCCGCGCGGGCGCTATCGCGTGTGGGTTTCCGACAACATCACCGACCGCATGCTCGGCAATGCCGCGATTCTGGAAGCGCTGTGCAAGGCGCTCAAAGTCAAACGGGGTGGATCTCGGGCCGACGGTCAGGTCTTTGTCGATTACTGCTCCTGCACGGGCATGTGCGAGCAAGGCCCGGCGCTGCTCGTCAATGGTCGCCCGGTCACGCACATGACGCTGGAGCGCGTGCCGGAAATGGCCGCGCTGATCGAAGCCGGCGCGCCGCTGACAAGCTGGCCAGCCGAGTGGTTCCGCGTCGACGACACGATCCGACTCGCTGACAAGGTGCTCGCCAGCCATTTCGAGCCCGGCAGCGCCTTGCGCGCTGTGTTCGAGCGCGGGCCGGAAACTCTGCTGAAAGACATCGACAAATCAGGCCTGCGCGGCCGCGGTGGCGCAGGCTTCAAGACCGCGCTGAAATGGCGGCTGTGCCGCGATGCCCCCGGCGCCGCACACTATGTGATCTGTAATGCCGACGAAGGCGAGCCGGGGACGTTTAAGGATCGCGTGCTGCTAACGCGCTTTGCCGATGCACTTTTCGAAGGCATGACGCTCTGCGGCGCGGTCATCGGTGCCAAGCAAGGCTTTTTATACCTGCGCGGCGAATACGAATATCTCTATCCGCACCTCGTTTCGGTGCTGGCGCGCCGCCGCGCCGAACATCTGATCGGCGAGCGCATTCTCGGGCAGGACTTCAGTTTCGACATCGAAATCCATCTGGGCGCAGGCGCCTATGTCGCCGGCGAAGAAAGCGCGCTGATCGAATCGCTCGAAGGCAAGCGCGCCGTACCGCGCGTACGCCCGCCCTATACCGCAACGAACGGTTATCTGAATCAGCCTTCGATCTGCAACAACGTCGAAACGCTGGTGAAAGCCGCGCTGATCGCTGTGCATGGCGCGAGCTGGTTTTCCGAAGTCGGCACGGTGCAATCGCCGGGAACCAAATTCATCTCGGTGTCGGGCGACGTGGCGCGCCCCGGCATTTACGAATTTCCTTTTGGCATCAGCGTGCGCGAGGTGCTCGAAGCCTGTGGCGGCGAAAACACCCAGGCCGTGCAGATCGGCGGGCCGTCGGGCGCATGCATCACTCCGGCCGAGTTCGACCGCACCA
>CAXYUI010000176.1:0-4633 GCA_964291975.1 uncultured Formivibrio sp.
TCGATAAGTCCCGTGGCTAGGTGCCCAGTTATTTCACGGGTGAAGAAGTCAAAGACGTGGTGAGCGCTGAAGAATTGCCGCAAGTAGAAGGCCGTGCCGTGGTGGTCAAGCGTTTGAAACCCGTGCCGGTTGAAGCGATTGTGCGCGGTTATATCGTCGGTTCGGGCTGGAAGGAGTACCAGAAGTCGGGCACGGTGTGCGGGATTACCCTGCTGGCAGGGCTGATCGAAGCAGACAAATTGCCGGAACCGATTTTCACACCATCGACCAAAGCAGCCATTGGCGACCATGATGAAAACATCAGCTATGCGCGCTGTGAGGAAGTGATCGGTGCTGAGCTGGCTGCCAAGGTTCGCAATACCGCTATTCTGCTGTACAAGACTGCTGCCGAATTTGCGGCGACGCGCGGCATCATCATTGCGGATACCAAGTTCGAATTCGGTCTGGATGAAGATGGTACGCTGTGTCTGATGGATGAAGCACTCACGCCGGACTCGAGCCGTTTCTGGCCTGCTGACAGCTACAAACCGGGTAGCAATCCAGCGTCCTACGATAAGCAGTTTGTGCGTGATTGGCTGGAATCGACAGGCTGGAACAAGACACCGCCAGCACCAGCTTTACCTGCTGAAGTGGCAGAAAAGACGGCAGCCAAATACCGTGAAGCACTAGAAAAGCTGATTGGGTGATCCCAAAAATGAAAAGCCCCCGAATTCGGGGGCTTTTTGCTGCATGACGATCAGGCTCGATGTTTGAGTTTGTCGACAACACGCAACTTGGCGACCGCTTCCATCAGTTCAGACTGCGCCATGGCGAAGTCGATGTTGGATGCCCGATTTTGTAGCGCTTCTTCGGCACGACGTTTGGCGTCGAGCGCTTTGGCCTCATCAATATCGGTACCGCGGATCGCAGTATCTGCAAGCACGGTCACAGCATGGGACTGTACTTCGAGCAAGCCGCCCGATACGAATAAAACAACTTCGTCCTCGGTGTCGACTGCTTTAATCCGGACGGCTCCGGGCCGGATTTTGGTCAGCATCGGCGTGTGGCGAGGAAGGATCCCAACCTCGCCGTTTTCCGCAGGAACAGCGATAAATTCGGCGACGCCGGAATAGATTAGCTCTTCCGCGCTAACCACATCCACATGCATTGTCATTGCCATATCAAAACCTCGTGAGGAGTAAGGGGTGAGGTGAGAGGAGTTAGAAAGCTGGCTCTTCTTACCTCACGCCTGACATCATTGCAGCGTCTTGGCTTTTTCGATGGCTTCTTCGATGCCGCCGACCATGTAGAAAGCCTGTTCCGGCAGGTGATCGTACTCACCACTCAGAATGCCCTTGAAGCCCTTGAGGGTTTCTTTGAGCGGGACATACTTGCCAGGGGAGCCGGTAAAGACTTCTGCAACATGGAATGGCTGTGACAGGAAGCGCTGGATCTTGCGAGCGCGCGCCACGGCCAGTTTGTCTTCTGGTGACAATTCATCCATACCCAGAATCGCAATGATGTCTTGCAGTTCTTTGTACTTCTGGAGAGTCTGTTGCACGCCGCGGGCGACTTGATAGTGCTCGTCACCGACCACCTGCGGGTCGAGCTGACGCGAAGTCGAATCGAGCGGGTCAACGGCCGGATAGATACCCAGTGCGGCGATATCACGCGACAGCACCACGGTGGCATCCAAGTGGGCGAAGGTAGTGGCTGGCGACGGGTCGGTCAAGTCATCGGCAGGCACGTAAACGGCCTGGATCGAGGTAATCGAACCAGTCTTGGTCGAAGTAATGCGCTCTTGCAGCACGCCCATTTCTTCAGCCAGTGTCGGCTGGTAGCCCACGGCAGACGGCATACGACCCAGCAACGCGGACACTTCCGTACCGGCCAGCGTGTAGCGATAGATGTTGTCAACGAAGAACAGGATGTCACGACCTTCGTCGCGGAAATGCTCGGCCATGGTCAGACCGGTCAGCGCCACACGCAGACGGTTGCCCGGCGGCTCGTTCATCTGGCCGTAGACCATGGCCACTTTATCGAGCACGTTGGAGTCTTTCATTTCGTGATAGAAGTCGTTCCCTTCACGAGTACGCTCACCCACGCCGGCGAACACGGACAAGCCCGAGTGCGCTTTGGCGATGTTATTGATGAGTTCCATCATATTCACGGTTTTGCCCACGCCGGCGCCGCCGAACAGACCGACTTTGCCGCCCTTGGCGAACGGACAGATCAGGTCGATCACCTTGATGCCGGTTTCGAGCAGGTCGATGGTTTGGTTCAACTCATCGAATTTCGGAGCGGGCTGGTGAATCGAGCGCAGATTTTCGGCCTCGACGGGACCCGCGTCGTCCACGGGGCGGCCGAGCACGTCCATGATTCGACCCAGTGTGGCTTTGCCAACCGGAACCGAAATTGGATTGCCGGTGTTGTTCACGCTTACACCGCGTTTGATGCCATCGGTTGAACCCATGGCAATGGCGCGCACAACACCGTCTCCGAGTTGTTGTTGAACTTCCAGGGTCAGATCGATGTCGGCGAGTTTCAGCGCGTCATAGACCTTGGGCAAGGCCTCGCGCGGAAATTCCACGTCCACGACCGGACCGATGATTTGTACAATTTTGCCTTGGCTCATCGTTGTTCCTAAATGCAGTTAATCTGTTCGGCCGTTATACCGCAGCCGCACCCGACACGATTTCCGTCAGTTCCTTGGTGATCGCAGCCTGGCGAGTCTTGTTGTACAGCAGTTGCAGATTGCCAATTACCTTGCCGGCGTTATCGGTTGCCGATTTCATGGCAACCATGCGCGCGGCTTGCTCGGAAGCCATATTTTCTGCCACGGACTGATAGATCAGTGCTTCGAGATACCGATTCATCAGATCGTCGACGACGGGTTTCGCGTCGGGCTCGTAGAGGTATTCCCAGAGGTAATCGTGTTCTGGCGGTTGTCCGAAAGCTTCTGCATCCAGAGGAAGCAGTTGCTCGCAAACCGGCTCCTGTTTCATCGTATTGATGAAGCGGGTGTAGACGATATGAACCTCATCGACTTCGCCAGCAATGTAAGCGTCAACCATCACTTTGATCGGGCCGATCAAGAGTTCCAGGTGCGGAGTGTCGCCCAGCGCGTGCGCTGACGATAAAACCTTCGCGCCATTGCGGTTCATGAAGCCCAGGCCTTTATTACCGATCGCGGTGATCGATGTTTCGATACCGCGATCACGCCAGTCTTTCATGCGGTTGATCGTCAGGCGCAGTGCGTTGGTGTTGAGACCGCCGCACAAGCCTTTGTCCGAAGTGACCACAATCAATCCAACACGCTTTACCTGGTCGCGCTCAAGCAGGTAGGGGTGGGGGTAGTCGATAAATGCCTGGCTCAGATGCGCTGCCACCTTGCGAATTTTCTCCGCATAGGGACGAGCTGCACGCATCCGCTCCTGAGCGCGGCGCATTTTCGACGTAGCCACCATTTCCATGGCGCGCGTGATCTTTTGCGTGTTTTTAACGCTTTTGATCTTTGTGCGAATTTCTTTGCCGCCAGCCATGATTTGATCCTTTTACTGTTTCAAATCAGTAGGCTGAGCCGGACTTGAAGGATTCAAGCACCTTCAAGATGGTGGTCTCGTCATCGCCCGACAGATCGCCCTTCTCGTTAATGCGCGCCAAAATATCAGCATGATTCGCTTTGAGATGAGCAAGGAAGGCAGCCTCAAAAGCTAAGGCACGATCTACCTTCACATCGTCATAGCCCCCCTTGTTAATCAAGAGGAGTGTGACGCCGAGTTCTGCGACTTGCAGCGGCGAATACTGAGCCTGCTTCATCAGCTCGGTCACCATCTTGCCGCGCTCAAGCTGGCGTCGTGTGGCTTCGTCCAGGTCAGATGCAAACTGAGCAAAAGCGGCGAGTTCGCGGTATTGAGCCAACGCCAGACGCACGCCGCCACCGAGTTTTTTGATGACCTTGGTTTGCGCAGCGCCACCAACGCGGGAAACCGAGATCCCGGCGTTCATGGCTGGGCGAATACCCGAGTTGAAGAGGTCTGTTTCCAAAAAGATCTGACCGTCGGTGATCGAAATCACATTGGTCGGCACGAAAGCGGAAACGTCACCCGCTTGCGTTTCGATGATCGGCAGCGCCGTCAGCGACCCGGTCTTACCTTTGACCGCGCCATTGGTGAGCTTTTCAACTTCTTCTGCGTTGATGCGAGCAGCACGCTCGAGCAGGCGGGAGTGGAGATAAAACACATCGCCCGGGAACGCTTCGCGGCCTGGTGGGCGACGCAGCAGCAGGGAGATCTGGCGATAGGCCACGGCTTGCTTGGACAAATCGTCGTATACGATCAGTGCATCTTCGCCCACATCACGGAAAAATTCGCCCATCGAGCAACCCGAATAGGCGGCGATGGATTGCATCGCGGCCGATTCGGAAGCCGTGGCGGCGACGACGGTGGTATGCCCCATCGCCCCCTGCTCCTCCCGCTTGCGCACCACGTTGGCGATCGATGAAGCTTTCTGGCCAATGGCGACATAGATACAGGTGACGCCCGTACCCTTCTGGTTGATGATGGCGTCAAGCGCAACGGCGGTCTTGCCGGTCTGACGGTCACCAATAATCAGTTCGCGCTGACCGCGACCAATCGACACCATGGGGTCGATG
>CAXYUI010000177.1:0-4598 GCA_964291975.1 uncultured Formivibrio sp.
CGCGTTCAAGCCTGCCGCCACCGGCTACCGTGTTTACACCCCCAAGCCAGTCAAAACCGGCATCGGTAACTTTTTTGGGAATATCAGTGATCTGTTCGCGATTCCGCCCGCGCTCTTGCAAGGCAAGCTGTTTGAGGCTGAAGCCAATCTGATGCGGGTGCTGGTCAACTCCACGGTCGGCGTGGTCGGACTGATTGATGTTGCCAGCAAAATGGACATCCCAAAAACCGATGCCGATTACGGACAGGCGCTGGCGCAATGGGGCGTCGGCTCCGGCCCTTATCTGGTTCTGCCCTTCTTGGGGCCGACCTCGGCACGCGATACCATCAATCCGGTCACCAGCTTTGCGCTGTACGGCCCGACCGACTGGATCAAGGATTGGGGCGGCAAGGCCGCTTATATCGGCACCAATGCCATCCATATCCGCGCTCAATTTCTGCCGCTCGACCGAATGCTGGCCGACCAGCCCGATCCATACGCTTATATGCGCGATGCCTGGCTGCAGCGCCGCTGGAATTAGGTGCACGATGGCGATCCGCCGCACCCGCTGCCTTTGGGCGAACCTGAGGAAGAGCTGCCGCTTGAACAAGAGCCCAATCCCGCGTCCGCATCTTCCCCTGCCGCAGTGAATCAGCCATGAGCCCTTTGATCTTTTCGGGTGTGAGCAAGCAATTTGGCGCGCTCAAAGTGCTCGACAATGTCAGCTTCGAAGTCGCCCAAGGCGACTTCTTTGCATTACTTGGCCCCAACGGCGCCGGCAAAACCACACTGATCTCGATTCTTGGCGGCATCACCCGCGCCAGTGCGGGTGAAGTGCGTGTCATGGGGCACGATGTTGTAAAAGATTATCGCCAAGCCCGCGCCAACGTCGGCATCGTTCCGCAGGAACTCGTGTTCGATCCATTTTTTACCGTGCGCGAAACCCTGCGCTTCCAATCCGGCTATTTTGGTCTGCGCCACAACGACGACTGGATCGATGAGATCCTGACTCAGCTCGGCCTGAGCGAAAAAGCCGAAACCAATATGCGCCGGCTTTCAGGCGGAATGAAACGGCGGGTGATGGTCGCCCAAGCGCTGGTACACCGCCCACCCGTGATTGTTCTGGATGAGCCAACTGCCGGCGTCGACGTCGAATTGCGCCAGTCGCTGTGGGCTTTCATCCGTCAGCTGAACGAAGCAGGCCACACCATTGTGCTGACGACGCATTACCTCGAAGAAGCCGAGACCTTGTGCAATCGGATTGCGATGCTCAAACAAGGCAAGCTGATCGCGCTGGAAGACAAAGAAGTGTTGCTGGGTCACGGCAATGCGCGGCGACTGATGATAAAAACCCGCGCCGAATCCTTGCCTGCGGCGTTGCGCCCTTTGCTGCTGAGCCAAAAAGACGACGTTTACGAACTCAGACTGACCGACTGCAGCCAACTGGAAAACATTCTGGCGGAACTTCGCCAAGCCGGCATCGTGCTGAAAGACATCGAAATCGGCAAACCCGATCTTGAAGAGATTTTCGTTGAAATGATGAACCAGTGAGTGAGGCGTGAAGGGCTAGGGGTGAGGAATCCCTCCCCGCATTTCAGCTTTTCACCTCACGCTCAACCCCTCACGGATAGCGATGCGCTTCTATACCCTGTTCAAAAAAGAAATCCTGCGCTTCTGGAAAGTCTCTTTCCAGACGGTCGCCGCGCCGGTGCTAACCGCCCTGCTCTACCAGCTGATCTTCGCTCAAGCGATCGGCCAGCATGTCCAGCCTTACCCGGGCGTGAGCTATGCCGCCTTTCTGATCCCTGGCCTCGCAATGATGTCGATGCTGCAAAACAGCTTTGCCAACGCCTCATCGAGCCTGATCCAATCCAAGATCACCGGCAATATTGTGTTTATCCTGCTGCCGCCGCTATCCCATCTGGAATTCTTTTCGGCCTACCTGCTCGCATCGATGGTGCGCGGACTGGTCGTTGGTCTGGGCGTCATCACCGTCACCCTGTTGTTCGCCATCCCGCCCTTTAGCCATCCACTGTGGATGCTGGCGTTTATGGCGCTAGGCTGCGGCGTAATGGGGGCGCTCGGCATCATCGCCGGCATCTGGGCTGAAAAATTCGATCAGCTCGCCGGTTTCCAGAATTTCATCATCATGCCGCTTACCTTTCTTTCCGGCGTGTTTTACTCGATCCACAGTCTGCCGACGTTCTGGCAAACGCTATCGCGCTATAACCCCGTTTTTTACATGATTGACGGTTTCCGTTACGGCTTTTTTGGCGTTGGGGACGTGAATCCATGGCAAAGCCTGGCGGTTGTGGGCATCACCTTTGCATTACTGATGAGCCTGACGCTGCACTTGCTCAAATCAGGGTACAAACTCAGGCATTAAGGTGCAAGGCAAGGGCTAGGATCGCTCTGCCCGCAGCGCTACAAGCCCAATCTGGCCGCCGCGCGCACCGCGCTGCTCAAGGTATCTAGCGCTTGAGAAGAAAAACGCCAATGGTGCCAGTACAAAGGCACATCGAAATGCTGACCTTGCTCGATTTCCACAAGCTGGCCTGCCGCCAATTCCGCTTTGACCATTTGCTGCGGAATCATCCCCCAACCCAATCCTGATTTGGCGATCTCGATAAAGCCGCGGGTCGATGGCAGGTAATGGATGGGCGGCGAAATATCCTCAGCACACACTCGTTTGAGAAACCGCTGTTGCAACCCATCTTTGCGGTTGAAGACCAGCATGGGCGCGCGGATCAAACTGGCTGCGCTCAAACCATCAGCAAAATAACGGCGGACAAACTCAGGCGATGCCAGCGCGAGATAACGCATGTCGCCCAGATATTCGACACGACACCCTTGAATGGCCGCAGCACTGGCACTAACGGCAGCCATCACACTGCCTTCCCGCAACAAGGTCGCCGAATACGCCTGATCTTCGACCCGCACATCCAGACCAATGAGCCCATCCCGACACGTCGTTTCAAATGCCTGCAAAAACCAACCATCGAGCGAATCTGCATTCACCACCACAGGAATACGAACCCGCCCTTCCCGCTGTTCATGCGAAACCCCCAGATCGCGAAACAGCTCATTTTCCAGCACATCCATCTGCGTACTGAACTTCAACAGCAGCATCCCGCTTGGCGTCGCCTGGCACGGCGCGCCGCGCAGAATCAACACCTGCCCCAGCCGCTCTTCCAGCAACTTAATGCGCTGACTGATCGCCGATGGCGTGACATGCAACTGCCGCGCCGCACTTTCAAACGTGCCGTGCTCGACCACCGCAGCAAAGGCGGCTAACTGGGCGTTATCGATTTTCATCATTAAGATTTTCTAAATAGTCTTTAGGATAATTAGTTTTATTATCCATCACGCAACAGATAGTCTGTGGCCTCATTGTCATCAAGAGCCGCAGATGTTGAACCTCATCCTGACCGGATTTGCCACTTCCCTGGGTTTGATCGTGGCGATCGGGGCGCAAAATTCATTCGTGCTGCAACAAGGTTTGCGCCGCGAGCATGTCCTGCCGATCGCACTGATTTGCGCCGCATCCGACGCCATCCTGATTTGCGCTGGCCTAGCTGGCATGGGTGCATTCATCGAACAGCATCCAACCTTGCTGTGGCTGACCCGCTTCGGTGGTGCGGCCTTTCTGCTGACTTATGGCCTGCAAGCGGCAAAACGCGCCTGGCAATCCGAATCGCTACAAATCGCACCGGGGAAACCTCTGCGTTTACAAATGGCGCTCATGACCTGCCTCGCGCTGACCTACCTGAACCCTCACGTTTATCTAGACACGGTTTTACTGATCGGCGCACTGGGCAACCAACACGGCGCAACAGGAAAATGGCTCTTTGGAGCAGGGGCGATGACCGCCAGCCTGGTCTGGTTTTTCGCGCTGGCGTATGGCGCAAGATTACTCACCCCGCTATTTCGCCAACCCCAAGCTTGGCGAATTCTGGATGGCGGCATCGCAGCGCTGATGATCGCACTGGCGGCCAAGTTGCTGATCTCGGGGTAAAAAAACCCAATGCATAAAAGATGCGTGCCTGCGCACGAGGCAACCACATCAAGTCATGAAGCAAGTACACGAGCAAATCAAATGCTATCAAAAAAATCAATCAATAGCTTTAAACTAAAAACACCCGCACTTAAGCTGCAATCGCCTATGCAACGTACTCATCCTCTGACGCCGGGCTACCCTCCAGCTCAAAGTCGTGCTGATGGCGAAGCCAATCCTCTTCCAATGCGGGGATGTTTTGTAAGCGCTGCTCGATAGCGAGACTTTCGCGATATTCTTGAGCCAAAGCCGCCATTGTCCAACTAGTCTCAATTCCACGTGATTCAATCGCTTGACGCAGCTCCGCCAAGCCAATGCGGAAGAACTCTTTGCGCGGATTTACTTTGTTGACCTGTGCCTTGACAAAATCTTTATGCAACGCCCGCTCTAAGCCGGGCGCATCTTCACTCCAGATCATGGCATGAACATCGAAAGAGAAAGGCACGCTAGCATCCCCAAGTTCACGCACACGATCCAGAGGCTCAAGCCGACGCGTCATGCCAACCTTGTAGACGTTTTCCCCGAGTGATCCAATGTTTGAAATGACGTACACATGGCCTGCGCG